>DKBC01000355.1 GCA_002451065.1 Betaproteobacteria bacterium UBA6910 | reverse complement strand
CTTGAAATCCACGGGCCGGACATATCCTCGCTTCACCGTGCTCATGGTACCGGCTCGAAACTCTTGCCCCGGAGGACGCGCAGGACGCGGGGCAAATCTCTCTCTTCATGGGTCTTCCTTTGCGTCCTCGGCGTTTGGAGGTTTGATTTACGCGGCAGCATCGCGGAAACGCCCATAGGTATAGTGCGCGGCGCAGGCGCCCTCGCTCGACACCATGCAGGAGCCGACCGGGTTCTCGGGGGTGCACACGGTGCCGAAGATCTTGCAGTCCTGGGGCCGCTTCACCCCGCGCAGGATCGCTCCGCACTCGCAGGCCCTGCTGTCGGCCACGGATCGGTACTCGATGGCGAAGCGCCGCTCGGCGTCGAAGGCTCCGTATTTCGCCTTGATGCGCAGGCCGCTGTAGGGCACCTCGCCGAGGCCTCGCCATTCGAACGAACGCCGCAGCTCGAACACTTCCGCCACCAGGGCCTGGGCCTTGAGATTGCCGCCCCGGGTGACCGCCCGGGAGAATTCGTTCTCCACCTCGGCGCGCCCGTCGTTGAGTTGCCGCACCAGCATCAGGATCGCCTGCATCACGTCCAGGGGCTCGAAGCCCGCGATCACCACCGGCTTCTGGTACTCCTGGGCGAAGTACTCATAGGGCCGGCTGCCGATCACCGTGGACACGTGCGCGGGTCCGATGAAGCCGTCCAGGGGCACTGTGCCCAGCTTTCTGACCTCAGGGGACTCAAGGATGTTGGCGATGGCCGACGGTGTGAGCACGTGATTGCAGAACACCGTGAAATTCTTGAGTCCCCAGGCCTCCGCCTGCTTGAGCGCGACCGCGGTGGGCGGCGTCGTGGTCTCGAAACCGATGGCGAAGAACACTACCTCCCGCTCCGGATTGTCCCTGGCGATGGCGAGGACGTCGGTGGTGGAATAGACCATGCGCACGTCGGCGCCCTGCGCCTTGGCCTTCATCAGCGACATCTGGCCGGACGCAGGCACCCGCATGGTGTCGCCATAGGTGCAGAGCGTGACGCTGGGGGTCTGGGCGAGGCGGATCGCGCAATCAATGCGCCCGATGGGCATGACGCATACCGGGCAGCCGGGTCCGTGGATCATGCGCACGTTCTTCGGCAGCAGGTCCGGCAGGCCGAAGCGGGCGATGGCGTGGGTGTGGCCGCCGCAAAATTCCATGAGATTGTAGCTCCGGTCAGGTCGCACCTCGCGCCGGATGGCGGCGGCGATGTTGCGGGCCAGATCCCCGTCGCGGAATTCCTCGATGTACCTCATGCCGTTCCCTCGGCCGCGCCAAGCTCGGCAAACATGCGGAGCGTCTTCTCGGCTTCCTCAGGATCGAGCTTCTGGAGCGCGTACCCCACGTGCACGATGACGTAATCGCCGACCCGCACGTCCTCCACGAGGGACAAGGAGACTTCCTTGCGCACGCCGGAAAGGTCCACCACGCCGGTGTCCGCGTTCTGTATCTCGACCAATTGCGCAGGTATGGCAAGGCACATGGCTTGATCCTCGTCTTAGGTCGTCGACTGCGAAACGATGGCGATCCAGGCCTGCCCGAGGGAGAGGCCGCCGTCGTTGGGCGGCACCTGGCTCGCCTGGTAAACATCCAGGCCGGCGGCAGCCAGCCGCTGTCCCAGGGCGCGGGTCAACACGACATTGAGGAAACACCCGCCGCCGAAAACGATGCGCCCTACCCCGTGGCGCTCCGAAAACGCAAGCACCCAGCGCGCAAGCCCTTCGGCCAGGGTTGCGTGGAAAACGCTGGCCCCATGTGCTTGATCGCGGGCGTCGGCGATGGCCGCCAGCAGCGGCAGAAAATCCAGGGTTCCGTCTTCCATCACGCGGAATCCGTTTCCCAGGGGTTCCTCGGTACCGTGCGCATCCGCCAGACCCTCCAGCAGCATGGGGGCCTGGCCTTCGAAGGCCTGGTGCTCGCGCAGCCCCAGCAGCCCGGCTGCCGCGTCGAAAAGCCGGCCCGCGCTACTGGTCGCCGGCGCGTGGATCCCGAACTCCAGCATCTGGCGCACGGCAAACGCCCGGGGCCCCGGGAAGCGAACCTGGATCTCGTCTCCGCGCCCCAGGGCATGCAGCGCCGACGCGGCCATGCGCCAGGGCTCCCGCGCGGCACGGTCCCCGCCAGGAATCGCCAGGCGCCGCAAGTGGGCCAGTCGCGTGCTTGCCGCACCGTCCACCAGCAGCAACTCTCCACCCCAGATTCCCCCGTCCTCGCCCAGCCCCACGCCGTCGAGCGCCAGTCCCAGCACCGGCCCCTCGAGCCGATGCTCGGCGGCGACGGCCGCCACGTGGGCATGGTGGTGCTGCACACCCACGACCGGCAGGCCCCGCTCCCGGGCGAAATCGCAGGCAAAACGGGTGCTGTGAAAATCCGGGTGCAGGTCGTGGACCACGACTTGCGGCGTCACTTGCAGCACGTCCAGCAGGTGGGTCGCGGTTTCCTCCAAGGAGCGGCAGGTGGGGGCGTTGTCCAGGTCGCCGACATGCTGGGAGACGAAGGCCTCGTCGCCGCGGGTGACGCACACCGTGTTCTTGAACCAGCCGCCGAGGGACAGCACCGGCGGGCCGCCGCGGGCAAGCCTTATGGGGCGGGGTGTCCAGCCCCGGGCGCGGCGGATGAACTGGGGCGCGCCGGCATCCGCACATCTCGCCACCGTGTCGTCGCAGCCCACCAGGATTTCCCGGTCGTGAACCAGAAAGGCGTCGGCGATTCCACGCAGCCGCCGCAGCGCCTCGTCGTTGCCGGTGACCAGAGGCTCTCCGCCGGGATTGGCGCTGGTCATCACCAGCACCAGGTCCTGGGGTTGCTCCAGCCAGCCCAGGCCTCCCGGCCGTCCCGCGGCCTCGTGAAACAGGAGGTAGTGCAGTGGCGTGTAGGGCAGCATCACTCCCAGCCAGGCGAGTCCAGGGGCAATACCTTCCAGCACTCTGTCCGTGTCCTCCCGCTTGCGCATGAGCACGATGGGTCGCTCGGCCGATCGCAGCAGGGCGAGTTCGTGGGGGGAGGGCTGCCCCCAGCGGGCCAGCGAAGCTTCGCCGGCCACCATCAGCGCGAAAGGCTTCTCCTCCCGCTGTTTGCGCTGGCGCAGGGCGGCCACCGATCGGGTGTTGGTGGCGTCGCAGGCGAGGTGGAAGCCGCCGAGACCCTTGAGGGCGATGATTTCGCCCCGGCGCAGGCGCTCCACCGCCTCCTGGACCGGATCCGTCGGCATGAGCGGTTCACCCGCGGCGTCCAGCAGTGCCAGCGCCGGGCCGCAGGCCGGGCAGGCATTGGGCTGGGCGTGAAAACGGCGATTCTCCGGATCGTCGTATTCCGACTGGCAGGAGGCGCACTGGCGGAATACCGCCATGCTGGTGTGGGGGCGGTCGTAGGGCAGGCGGGCGGTGAGCGTGTAGCGCGGCCCGCACTGGGTGCAGTTGATGAACGGGTAGCGGTAGCGCCGGTTGGCGGGGTCGAACAACTCCACGAGGCAGTCCGGGCAAACTGCCGTGTCGGGCGTAATGGCGGTGGTTGCCCGCCCTCCGGCGCTGGCCTGGATCACGAAACCGGAGACGCCCCGCTCCACGGGCCGCGGCTGGTGTTCGACGCTCTCCACCCGCGCCAGGGCCGGGGCCTCGCTGCGCATCCGTCTCAACATTTCCTCGATGGACTCGCCGGCTCCCTGAACCTCGATTTCCACGCCTTCGCCGTCGTTGCGCACCCAGCCTGCCAAGCCGTGATCCCTCGCCAGCCGGTAGACGAAAGGCCGGAAGCCGACGCCCTGCACCTGGCCGCGCACCCGGATCCGCGCGCGGATCTCGGAGGCTCTGGTATCGGAGAGGGCTTGAGCGCTCATGGGCGGCCGGAAAGGGCGGCGAGCCGGGACTCCAGCTCGGTGATGCGCCGCTTGAGCGCCTCCACAGTCTGACTCTTGCGGGCGCCGGCGGCCTTGGCGCCGGCAGTGATCCAGTCCAGCCACTCGCCGAACCCCTCGCCGGTGATGGCGGAGGTGAGGATGACGCGGATGCCCGGGTTGATCCGCCGCGCGTATTCGATGCACAGAGGCACGTTGAAGCCGAGGTAGGGCAGCAGGTCGGTCTTGTTGAGCAGCATCACGTCCGCGGCGGCGAACATGTCCGGATACTTGAGGGGCTTGTCTTCTCCCTCGGTCACCGCAAGGATCACCACCTTGTGCGCCTCGCCCAGGTCGAAAGACGAGGGGCAGACCAGGTTGCCGACGTTCTCGATCATGAGCACGCTGTCATCCGGCGGCGCGAGCCGCTCCACCGCGTGCCCCACCATATGGGCATCCAGATGGCAGCCCTTCCCGGTATTGATCTGGACCGCGGGGGCGCCGGTGGCGCGGATGCGATCGGCGTCATGGGCCGTCTGCTGATCCCCCTCGATCACGGAAACGGATACTCGCCCTTTCAGGGCTTGAATGGTGCGGCAGAGCAGCGTGGTCTTGCCCGATCCCGGGCTGGAGACCAGGTTGACTGCGAAGATCCCGCGCTCCGCGAAGGCCTGGCGGTTGAGATGCGCGTACTCGTTGTTCTTGCCCAGGATGTCCTGCTCGATCCTGACCATGCGCTCCTGGGACATGCCCGGCGCGTGGGCGCCGGCGGGGCCCAGCCCATAGTGCAGCTGATCATGGCCATGGTCGTGGGCGCGCTCTCCTGCATGGGCGTGGGAATGACTGTGGACAGTTCCGTCGGCATGGCGGTGGATGTGCAATTGCTCGCCGCCGTGATCATGCGTGTGTTCCGCTCCTTGGGCGTGGGGGTGGCTATGAACGGTCCCGTCTTCATGGCGATGCCAGTCGCCGTGCTCCTGGCCCTCGATCTTTACTTCGCCCTTGCCGCATCCGCATGTCGTGCACATAGGTGTTCTCCCGAATCCGTGATTCCGTGTTCAGTCCACTTCCAGTTCCTTGACCCGCATTTCGGTGCCGCCCGTGACCTGGAGCTGGTATCCCCGGCAGCGCGGACACGGGTCATGGCGCGCGGCCACGGCCACGCTTTCGCTGCATTTCATGCACCAGGCGGTCCCCGGAAGCTCCACGATCTCCAGCCGCGCTCCTTCCGCCGGCGTTGCGCGGGACGCCGCGTCGAAGCAGAAGCGCATGGCCTCGGTCTCGACACCGGAGAGGCTGCCGATCTCCAGCCACACGGCCCTCACCCGGGCGAAACCCTCGCGCCGCGCGTAATCCTCGATAATCTGCACCACGCTCTCGGCCAGGGACATCTCATGCATGGCCGATGGTCCACTCATAACCCACGCAAGGATCCAGGGCCATGGCGTGAAGGCGCAGGCTGCGTTCGAGGTCCTGGTCCGACCGCGCTTCCTGACCGCGCAATCCCTGAACGAAGGGGCCCAACGGGTGAAAATTCCACTCGGTGGGCGCCAGCACGCGGTAGCGCGCCACGCGTCCATCGCGAAGGACGAGCGCATGGACCAGCACGCCGCGGGAAGTCTCCACCCAGGCAGCGCCGGTGCCCGGCTCAACGCCGATGCCTTTGATTCGCTCTGCGGTGCCGGCGCCTGCCAGCACCTGCGCCAAGGCGATGGTATCGGCCAGCCGCGCCAGCAGCCGCACGGCAATGCAGTTGCCATGACGCGCCCAGGCTTCCGCCACCGCGGAATGGTGGCGCATTCTCGCCAGCGCTCCGGTTTCCCGGGGCTCTCCCTGCCAGTCGGGTTTTGCCGCGAACCCGGTCTCGTGCAGCGTGCGATCGAGCACCCGCTGCCACGGGCCGTCGCTCCGGGCCGCCTCCATCAGGGCGACGTCGCTTCTCCCGCCCAGGCCCTCGCCTTCGAACAGCCGCCCGGTGATCCGCGCGGTTGCGGTGCGCCCCGCTCTCCACCAATCCGACAGCGCCGCGAGATCCGCGGCGTACCAGTCCCCGGGTTCCATGGCGAGCACGTCGGCCCCAAGGAATCCGCGGAGTTCCGAGCCGGCGTGGCGGAGCTCGCCGTCGGGCACCGACACCACCGCCCCAGGGCTGCGCCAACCTTTGGCCTGCATGACGACGCCGGCCAGATGCAGCAGCTTGCGGCGCCACGCGGCGAACTGGGGAGCATTCTTGCTTTCCTCGCCCATGGCTTCCGGCCAATCCAGCAGCAGTCGCCACAGGTTCTCCACCAGTGCTTCGGCGGCCACCACCCATTCTCGGGCAAACGCTGTCGCCGGCGCGGCGTCGGCTCCGCCGGCCGCCTCCCATGCGCGCAGGGCGGCAACCCCCTGGGCGCGCCCGCACAGGCTGAACAGCATCGGCACCAGCCTGGCCACCTCCTCGGGCGCTTTGCCTTCCAGGACTCGGCTAGCCCCCACGGTTCGGGTGGACTCGATCGCCACGGTCCGCACCTTGGTGCCGTCCCAGCGCAACGAAAAACTCAGCTTGCCGTCGAGGTTCACGGGGGACTACTCCCGAAACAATTTTCCCGCGAGGAAATCGCGCTTCGACATGGGTTTTCTGGCGCCTTCCGCCAGCTTGCGCACGGGCCCCTTTGGCGACTCGTCTCCCCGGGGCGGGCTCATGACCGCATCCAGGGCCGCGCGGGCGGCGATGCGGGCGGCCTCGTGGTCCTCGAACTGCAGCACCGGCGACATCAGCGAGCACATGTGGTAATCGCCGAATTCCTCTTCATGCCCCGCCATGCAGTCCATCCGGCCCAGCGGAAGGTGCCACGGATGGGTGTCGCCGCGCTGGACGCGAGGCCAGGCGGTTCCCGGCATGGGCAGCACCATGAAGTTCATGAACCAGGGCGTGAGCAGCACCCCCACCCATTTTCCCTGCCACTCCCGGAAGCCCACCGCCTCCACCTCCAGGGCGCGGTTGAGGATGGGAATACCCTGCATGCGCTCCTGCTCGATGCGCCGGAATACCTCCTCCAGGAGGGGGGCGGGGTTCAAAGCATGTCCGGGAGGGGCGGCGTCAGTCGTCGTGCTCATCGGAAAGCACCATGAACTTTTCCTGGGGTGCGTCGCAGACCGGGCAGCGCCAATGGCCCGGAAGCTCGCTGAAAGGCGTACCGGGGGCAATCTGCCATACCTCGTCTCCCTGCGCCGGGTCGTAAACCCACCAGCAGACACCGCATTCGAGCCGCGTCCCGGCTCCGACGCGAGGGTCGCCGCCGGGCACGCCCTCGGCCGGCCGCCCGTTCATTCCTGCTCCATCCAGTCAAGCAGCTCGCGCAGGCGCTCCAGGCTGTCTTCCAGGTCCTCCGGCGCCGCCTTGGTCACTTCCGGGATATCCACCACCTCGAACGTGTTGAGGATCAGCGTGTTCATGTTGTTGAAATACTGGACCCGCCACACGTGTCGCCGCGTCGTGCTGCTGACGCGGCATTTCCCGTAACCCCGGGTGAGGATCGCCACCGGGCCAACCGGCACGCTCGCGTCCAGATGCGCCAGATCCTGGGGCGACAGCGGCAGCAGCGTCAGGTTGATCACGTGGGGCGTGTCTCCCGGCCGATAGCGCGCTGCCTGCTCCTGGAGTTCCACCAGTACGCTGGGAGAATTCATGACACCCGCGGGAGCGGGTGGCGCGTCGACCTGTTCGAGGCTGGACTCCTCGGCGAAGCGGAGAATCGCGTCTGGCACCGGGCAGGCCTCGATGAAATCATGGACCAGTTCCCCTCCCGCGCTGTAGTGCAGGAGTCGCCACACGCCGGCGAAGTTGGTCTCCTGGATCTTGACCGTGCCCCGGGGGCTGGTGAGCAGCGCGCTGACTTCCCCTTCCAGCAACATCTGGTTCAGGAGATCGATGGTCGGACGCGCCAAGTCGGTCAGTTCCAGGCGAACCGTGGACTGGGTGGCGGACTCGTTGGACACGGCTTCAACCAGTTGGCGGATCACGTCCCGGGCCTCGGCGAAACGCTCCCGGTCGCCGGTTTCCGGAACCTGGGGCATGACGAAGCCGCTGATGTCCCGAGGCATGTCAAGAAGCTGGGGTGGATCCTCGGCGGGCTGGGAACCGGGGCCGATACCGACGACGGGAATGGTGAATGGCTTCATGCGGACCTCTCGCGGTTAGTGGCAGTGGGAGTCGCCGGCCTCGGAACGGACCGCGACGCCAATGGCAGGGGGACGGGAGACCGGGGCCACCAGCAGGCGGCCGATCTCCTTGACGTAGGTGCTCCAGTCACGCAGTCCGGCGACCGCGCCGACATATTCGCCGTCACGCAGCATCACCAGTGCCGGCCACTTGTTGAACCCAAAGCGATGCTGCAGCACCCGCGCCGGCTCCGGCAGCAGAACGCAGCTTCGGAATCGGCCGGCGAAGGCTTTGGATAATTCGGGAAGGATCACCGCCAGATCCAATACTTCGCGATACTTGGCGGGTTCCTCCGAGAAAAAAATCAGCGTATTCCCCGGTTGCGCGGCAAATGCCTCGAATTCGCCGGCGCTCAGGGAGGGGCAGATTCCCGAATCCATCAGCCGCCGAAACAGCGGGTGTTCTGCGGCCGGGGGCAGGCCGGGCGCGGAAAGCGCGCTCATGACTGGGGCTCCTTCAGATGATCGGGGAGTTGGGGCTCCCGGTTGACGAGGTCCGGAAAGTACGCGTCGAGATCGGTGGCGTTTCCCTGGAGGGCGGCATCGAGGGCATCCAGCGCACGGTTTATTTCGGCGGCCTGTTCCTCGGTGATGACGTCCCGGGCGGCGCCGAGAAACGCTGTCACCCAGGTTCCCTCGGGTTGGGGACCCACCAGCAGCATGTTGAGCCGCTGGCGCTGGCCGCGGCCTTCGCACAAGGCCTCGGCGTCGCCGCAGGTCAAGACTTTCATGGGGATCGCGATGCACATGGGCTAACCTTTGTTCCGGTCCAGATGCATGTTGAGGAACCTGGCGTCGCCGATGCGGCAGGCCTGTTCGGGTCCGGGCCGGCCGGACTCGTAGGCCTCCATGCGCAGGCTTTCCGCCCTGGGCAGCACTGATTCCTCGGGGCGGCTGGTACGCGGCTGCCCCGGCGCGCCCCAGCGGTCGAGCACCTCCAGGGCGAAAGCAATGGCCTCCGGTACGCGTGCTTTCACGGAATCCCGCAGGCTGCCGCCGAAGTCGGTCATGTCCTCCGGCTGCACGCCGATCAGCACCATTTCGTCGGGGTACTCGCCCTGGAACTGCGCCAAGGCCAGGACTTCCTGGAAACCGATCTGGTGCATGCTCATCTTGTTGGCGCCGAGAAACGCCGGGATCTCGTCGTTCCAGACCACCTTGAGGGAGCCCGGGGGCATGCGGTAGTCCACGGCGTCAAAAATGATGACCTTGCGGGCCGCCTTGACGAACGGCAGCAGAAACAGTCCCTGGGTGCCGCCGTCCATCAGCTCCACATGGGCCGGAAATTCATACTGGTCCCCCAGGGCCTCGACGGTCCGAACGCCGAAACCTTCATCCCCCCAGAGGAGGTTGCCGATCCCCAGCACCAGAATTTCGGGACTACTTTCCATGGTTGACCCTTCTGGAAGGTGGATTACTGTAACAGGTACCGTTACAAGATCTGTGCCACGATAACCTGCTTCATGGGCGACCCGTTGATTTAGGTCAAAAAGCCGTCTTGAATAGGCATGGGAAAAAGGCGTACTGCCGGTTAACAAATGGCCGATTTGTCCCCACAAGTGAAAACCAGGTAACCAGAAACGAGAAGCGCCCGGACGGGCCGGGCGCTCAGCGGGGCGGCAAGCCTAGCGGTCTCCGGGCGGCGCGGCCGTCTTTCCGGAGCGGTAGGCCCGAAGGGCGTGATGCATGTCCCAGGCCATCTGCAATCCCATCCAGAAAGCGGCATCGGTACCGAAAAAGACCGCGAGCCGGATGGCGGTATCGGGGGTGATGGCCCGGTGGCCGCGGATCAGTTCGTTGACCCGGCGGCGGGAGATCCCGAGTTCCCTGGCCAGGGTCTGCTGGCTGATGCCCATGGGTTCCAGAAAGCGGGTTTCGAGAAACCGACCCGGGTGAACCGGGGACCGAGCGCCGAGACGAACGTCCTTGGGTGCCGTGGCCAAGGGGGTTGTCACCTGCGACGACGGTGTTGGCGATGATGTCGGGCGCTTGCGGCGTGCTGCTTTGGCGCTGCTCATGGGCGCTCCAATAATAACGCGCGGGCCTCTAACCTGTGCTCGGGGGGGCGACAACCAGGAACAAGAAGAGGCGAGGCCTGTTGGGCTCGCGCCTCATCCCCAAATGCTTCTCCTCCCCCCAAAGCGTCTCGTCTGACCCTGGCCGGTCAACGCTTGATCTTGAGCGAGCGCCAGCCGTTGACCATGGTGCTGAACATGGTGACCCGGCCGAAAACGTCCTCCCTGATGACCATGTAAATGTGGAGGATCGCGAATACGATCAGGTACCACATGCCGACGTGGTGCCAGGTGTGCACGTCCTGGGACTGGCCCAGCAGCGGGATCACCCAGGAACTGAACATCGCGAACGCCCAGCTGTCGCGCCCAAGCCCTTCTCCGTACATGGCGAAACCGGTGCAGATCATGAAAATCGTGCCCAGGATGTACATGAAGAACATGGCGATCTCGGCCATGGGATTGTGGCCGATGTAGTCCCGGTCGCTGCGCTTGAGGAACAAATAGTACGCCGCTCGATCGAAGATGCCCTTCCACCAGGCCGGATTGAGCATGGCGACGGGCACCAGGAAGATGTCGCGGGCGTACTGGTTGCCGACGATGGCCCAGTAAGTCCGCAGCAGGAAGAACACGGTGAATATGTATGCGGCGGAGAAGTGGACGAAGCGGATGTAGCCGAACAGGAAGTGTTCGCTGGCCTCCCCCTCCACCGAGGGCAACGGCGACCCGATCAGGTAGCCGGTGGCGATCAGGAACAGCATGCAGGTGGCCATGACCCAGTGCCAGAGGCGCACCGGCGCCTCGTACACGTAGACCGGTAACTCCTTCTCGATGGGCGTGCCCGAGTACTCGTGGGTGGACATGGTTTTCTCCCTTTCAGCGGACCTGCACCTTGGCCAGCTCTTTCCCGTCCGGCGACACCACGTGGGTGGCGCAGGCCAGGCAGGGATCGAAGCTGTGGATGGTNNGTGGATGGTGCGCAGGATCTCGAGGGGTTGCTCGGGATTGGCCATGGGCGTGTTCATGAGCGAGGACTCGTAGGCCCCGATCTGGCCCTTGGCGTCCCGCGGCCCGGCGTTCCAGGTGGTGGGCACCACGCACTGGTAGTTGTCAATGCGGCCGCCCTTGATCTTGACCCAGTGACCCAGCGCGCCCCGGGGCGCCTCGCAGAACCCCGCGCCCTTGGCGTCGGAGGGCCAAGTGCTGGGCTCCCAGTTGCTGACGTTGGCGGTGGCGAGATCCCCGTTCTTGATGTTGTTCACCAGCTTCTCGTGGTAGTACTTCATGCGGTGGGCGCACAGCGTCGCCTCGATGCCCCGGGCGGCAGTGCGGCCCAGAGTGGAGAACAGCGCCGTGATGGGCACGTTGAGTTTGCCCAGCACCATGTCCACGTGCTGCTTCACGTCCTCGCGGCCGGAAGCATAGGCCACCACCATGCGCGACAGGCAGCCTACTTCCATGGGTTGGCCCTTGTAGCGGGGCGACTTGACCCAGGAGTACTTGGCGTTCTCGTCCAGTTCCTTGATGTCGGTGCGGGAGCCCTTGGTGTTGGGGCCGAGCTGGAAATTGGGCTCGGTGACGCCGTCGAAGGGGTGCAGTCCCTTGGATTCGTCCCCGTACTTGTACCAAGAGTGGGTGACCCACTCCTGGATCTGGGCCGGGTCCTTGAGGTCCACCGGCTGGATTTCCTTGAGATTGCCGTCCACGATGGCGCCCCGCGGCCACCACAGGCTGTTGTTGGACTGGTCGTTGGCGATGTCCGGGAACTCGCCGTAGGCGAGCAGGTTCTTGCCGCCGATGCCGCCGCCCCACTGGGCCCAATCCTTGTAAAAGGAGGCGATGGCCAGCAGGTCCGGAATGTAGACCTGATCGACGAACTCGATGGTGCGCTGGCAGATGTCGGACACCATGGCGAGCTGAGTCAGGTTGATGGCGCCCACCGCGCCGGTGCTGTTGACGTTGATGGAGCAGGGCATGCCGCCCACCAGCCAGTTGGGATGGGGGTTCTTGCCGCCGAACACGGTCTGGATCTTCACGATCTGGCGCTGGAAGTCCAGGGCCTCGATGTAGTGGCCCACCGCCATCAGGTTGGCCTCCGGCGGAAGTTTGTACGCCGGATGGCCCCAGTAGCCGTTCTTGAACGGCCCCAGCTGGCCGGAATCCACAAACTTCTTGAGCCGGTTGGCCAAATCCCGGTAATAGCCGGGCGAAGATTTGGGCCAGGGCGAGATGCTCTGGGCCAGTTCGGAGGTGGCCTTGGGGTCCGCCTTGAGCGCCGACACCACGTCCACCCAGTCCAGGGCNNAGCGTGGCGTGCATCAGGTTGCGGATGATGTTGGCGTTTTCCGGGATCTTGATGCCGATGGCGTCCTCCACCGCGCGCACGCTGGCGAGCGCGTGCACCCCGGTGCACACGCCGCAGATCCGCTCGGTGAAGGCCCAGGCGTCCCGGGGGTCGCGGCCCTTGAGGATGAGTTCCAGGCCGCGCCACATGGTGCCGGTGGATACGGCGTTGGTAATGACGTTCTGGTTGTTGACGTTGGCCTCGATGCGCAGGTGGCCCTCGATCCGGGTGATGGGGTCGACGACAATGCGCTTGCCGCTGTTGTCGAGGTTGAAACCTTGGGTCTGGTAGGCAGCCATGACTTATTTCTCCCCCTTGGCGTCGTTTGTGTCCTTGCTTCCGAGCCGCCGGATGGCGCTCACGGCGGCGTGGGCGGCGACGGCCGCGCCCACCGCACCGGCGACCACGGCGCCCACTTTGTCGGCGTTGGCCTCGACACCGAAGGCGGTGATGTCCGTGAGGCGGTCGTAGAATGAGCCTTTGTCCCAGAAGTCATCCTCGGCGCAGCCGATGCAGCCGTGGCCGGAGCCGATGGGGAAAGACACCGCCTCGTTCCAGCGCACCGTGGAGCAGGCGTTGTAGGTGGTTGGCCCCTTGCAACCCACCTTGTACAGGCAGTAACCCTTGCGCGCGTTGTCGTCGTCAAAGGCTTCCACGAACTGGCCGGCGTCGAAATGGGGCCGGCGATAGCACTTGTCGTGGATGCGCTGGCTGTAGAACATCTTGGGCCGGCCCTGGCGGTCGAGTTCGGGAATCTGGCCGAAGGTGAGCACGTAGGCCACGACTCCCGTCATCACTTCCGCGATGGGCGGGCAGCCGGGCACCCGGATCACCGGCTTGTCGGTGACCACCTTGTGGATCGGCGTGGCCTGGGTTGGGTTGGGCTTAGCCGCCTGCACGCAGCCCCAGGAGGCGCAGGAACCCCACGCGATGACCGCCTTGGCGTTCTTGGCCACGTGCCGGACTTTCTCCACGTAGGGCTTGCCGCCGGGGATACAGTAGATCCCGTCGTCCTTGAGCGGGGGGTTGCCCTCGCAGGCCAGGATGTAGTTGCCCTTGTACTTCTCGATGGTGTCCTCGAGGGCGGCCTCCGCCTGGTGCCCGGCCGCGGCCATGATGGTGTCGTCGTAATCCAGGGAAATCATGGACAGGATGACGTCGGAGGCCAGGGGAGCAGAGGAGCGGATGAACGATTCGGTGCAGCAGGTGCACTCCAGGCCATGCAGCCAGACCACCGGCAGCCGCGGCTTGGTTTCCAGGGCGTGCACGATCTGGGGCACGGCGGTCGGCCCCAGTCCCAGGGTCGCCGCGGTCATGCTGCAGAATTTCAGAAAACTGCGGCGCGTGATGCCGCGCTGCCGCAGGACATCGTAGAACGTTTCGGTCATTTCCGGCTCCTCAGTGATTGCCTGTTCAGTTTCCGCCTCAGGAATTCTTGTGCTGGCGGAGGTGGCGAAAAGAAAAGATACAAGTTCCGTGCCAAACCCCAGACGCCTCAGGAGCATGCAATTAGACAAGGAGTTACGGGCGCGGGGCGCGGTTCGGTGATTCCTGCCCGACCTCGGTTGTTAACAACTTTCCACCGGACTGGTAACTAACTTTGCACTTCGCCGAAGGCACTGATAGAAGGATGAATTCCGAGGAAAACCGTTGGCGTTTGATGCGTATCAATGGAATCGCGTTGCAGCATGGCGGATTCCGCGGGCCGGGCCATACAATGGAGACGTGACCTCAATATCCAATTCCTTTCCCCATCGGGGCCGGCTGGTCGTCGCCGCGGCGCCTCATCGGGTCATGTTCGCCGCCGGAATGCTGCAGGGGTGCTTGGCCATGGCCTGGTGGCTGATGGATATCGTCGGCCGATACCGGGGCTGGCCGACGGCCGGAGAAATACGGATTCCGCCGGGCTGGGCCCATGCCTACCTGCTGGAGTTCGGGGTTTTTCCGTTTTTCATGTTCGGATTCCTGATGACGGCGCTCCCGAGCTGGGTAGAGCGGGACAAGCCGCCGCCAGCCCAGTACCTGCCCTCGGCGGCCTTCATGTTCCTGGGGGTTACGCTGTTCTACCCCGGGCTTTACTGGTCAGAAATCCTGATCTACTTGGCCTTAGGGCTTCAGCTCACCGGTTGGCTGATAGGGGTTGTCGCGTTGAGCCAACGGCTGTCATTTCGCCCGGGCGGGAACCTGTGTCATCCCCTGTTGGCGACGGCGGGACTTGTGGCGGGGGCAGCTACGCTGCTGGCCTTCGAATTCGCCTTGGTGATCCACGCCTCCGTCGGTGCCAGTATCGCGCTGATCAGCGGCGTCTGGGTGTTCCTGCTGCCGGTTTTCCTCACGGTCGCCCACCGCATGATTCCTTTTTTTTCCAGCCGCGTGCTGCCCGCCTACCGGATCGTGAGACCCTATTGGGCTCTCTGGACGCTGGTGGGATGCGGCGTCCTCCACGGCGCGCTGATGATGGGGGGGCTGCTTGAATTGGTGTGGCTGGTCGATGTCCCGGCGGCCGGGGTTGCCGCCTACCTGGTGGCGGCCTGGCGCATGGATCGCTCCCTGGGAATCCGGCTGCTGGCCATGCTGCACGTCTCGTTCGCCTGGGTCCCCATCGCGTTCATGCTGTCGGCGATCCAAAGCTTCCTGGCTTACCAATATGTGGGTGCCGGCGGACCGGTGAGTTTCGGGCTGGCGCCCATGCATGCGCTGACCATCGGATTTTTCTCGTCGATGCTGGTCGGGATGGCCTCCCGGGTGATCCTCGGCCATTCCGGGAGGCCGCTGGAAGCTGACGCGGGGACGTGGGTGTCGTTCCTCGGCATGAATCTCGCGGCCTTACTGCGTGTTGCGGCTGATATGCCCTGGGCCATCTCCGTTGGCGGCTTGCTCACCGCGTCCTCGGGACTATGGCTGGCGGCATTTGCCTTCTGGACCTTTAAATACCTGCCCATGGTCGTGTTGCCGCGGGTAGACGGCAAACCGGGATAGCATGGACGGACTTTTCGTCGCGCGGGTCCTGCACGTCCTGGGCGTGATACTGTGGATCGGCGGTGTTGCAATGGTGACCACGGTGCTGTTGCCGGCCACGCGCGCCATCAAAGCTCCCGGGGAGCGCCTTGCGTGGTTCGAGGACATCGAGGGGCGGTTCGCGTTCCAGGCGCGTTGGACCACGCTGCTCACCGGCGCCAGCGGCGTTTACCTGGTTCACGGCCTCGGGCTTTGGGGACGCTTCTCCAAGGCGCAATTCTGGTGGATGCACGCCATGGTGGGGGTCTGGTTGGTGTTCACCCTCATGCTGTTTGTGCTGGAGCCCCTGATGCTGCACCGACTATTTGCGGAGCGGGCGCAGCGGGACTCGGAAGGAGCCTTCGCCCTGGTCACGCGCCTGCATTGGGTGCTGCTGTTCCTGAGCCTGGCGACCGCCGCCGGCGCGGTGGCCGGCAGTCACGGATGGCAATTTTAGGAAGCCGATTGTCCTACCTCGCTGTCAAGCACGTCCACGTGGCCGCGGTTGCCCTCAGTTTCGCACTGTTCTTCATTCGCGGCGTCTGGATGATGCAGGAATCGCCGCTACTGACCCGGCGCTGGGTGAAGATCCTGCCCCATGTGAACGATACCGTGCTGCTGGTGGCGGGGCTCTCCGCCGCCTTCATGATCCGCCAGTATCCTTTTCTCGATGATTGGCTCACCGCCAAGGTTTTCGGGCTGATCGCCTATATCATCCTCGGAACCCTCGGGCTCAAGCGCGCGAAGACCAAACCGGCGCGCATCGGCTTCTGGGTCGCTGCGCTCGGCGCTTTCGGCTATATCGTGGCGGTCGCGTTCGCCAGGAATCCGCTGCCGTGGACCGCAGCTTGACGGGCGGCGCGGCCGCTCCGGCCAGGCGATCGATTCAGTGATCGTGAACCGGCAATTCGCCTACCACGGAAAGCAATTCTTCCCGGGACAATACCAGTTCGCATAGCCGTCGCGGCTCGCTCTCCGTCCCCTCTTCGATCACGTCCACAATCAGGTAGGTCCCCTCGGGATAGCGTTCCGCCCGGGGGTGAAACTGCAGCCAGCGGCCGGTGACTTCGCAACGCACGATGCGGCTGCGCCGGTCCAGGCGCCGGCGGTCCGAATCGCCAAGGGGCAGGGCAGTGATCTTTTCCGACATGAGTTCCGTTCCTCCGGTTTCGCCCGGGTGAAAGCGGACTTCATTCCTGGGCAGGGGTCCATTGTACGGGGTTGGGCCGTGGAGGCCCGATTCCGTGGTGCCCTCGCAGGCCGGCGCTACAATGCTGCATTCTTTCCATGCCGATCCCCGTCCCACGCCCGCCCCCCCTCGCCGGCATCCGGATTCTCGATCTCACGCGCCTGCTACCGGGTCCCATGTGCACCCTGCACCTGGCGGACTTGGGGGCGGACGTGATCAAGATCGAGGACCCGCGGGTGGGCGACTACGGCCGGACCCTGGGCCGGGTGAAGGTTGCCAATTCGGGGCTGTTCCTTAGTGTCAATCGCAACAAGCGGGCGCTGAGCCTGGACCTGAGGCAGGCGGCGGGCCGCGAGGTCTTTCTCCGGCTCGCCACGAAATCAGACGCCGTGGTGGAGAGCTTTCGCCCGGGCGTCGTGGATCGCCTGGGTATCGGCTATGGAGTGGTGTCGGCGCTGAATCCGCGCATCGTGTACTGCGCCATCACCGGTTACGGGCAGAACGGACCCTACCGTGACCACGCCGGGCATGATCTCAATTATTGCGCCTACGCCGGAGTGACGGACCAGACCGGCCCCGGGGGAGGAGACCCGGTGATCCCCAATTTCCAGGTGGGAGACCTGCTCGGCGGCGCGGCCACCGCCGCCATGGGAATCCTGGCCGCCCTGCTGGACGCGCGCCAGACAGGGCGCGGACGCTACGTGGATGTAGCCATGGCCGACGCGGTGCTGGCGCATGCCGTCCTGCCCTTGGCCACCCTCAACCAGGAGGGCGCCACCCGCCCCCGGGGCGAGGACCTGCTGTCGGGACGGCATCCCTGCTACCGGATCTACCGCACCGCCGACGGGCGCCACATGGCGGTGGCGGCACTGGAGCGGAAGTTCTGGGACGCCTTCTGCGACGTTCTCGGGCGGCCGGATCTCAAGCCGCTGCATCTGGCTGAAGGCGAAGACGGAGAGCGGGCGAAGCGAGAGGTGGCGGCCATCTTCGCGGCCCGTCCGCGGTCCCACTGGAGCGAGGTGTTCGCGCGCGCCGACTGCTGCGTGACGCCGGTGCTCACGCTGGAGGAGGCTTTGAAGAATCCGCAGTTTGCGGCCCGGGGCATGGTGGTGGAAAGCCGCCATCCCGTGGATGGCGACCTGGTCCAGTTTGCGCTTCCCCTCAAGCTGAGCGAGTTCGCGTTCGCCGTGCGCCGTCCGGCTCCCATGCTCGGCGAGCATGACGAGGACATCCTCCAGCAAGCCGGCTACAGCAGCGACGAGATCGAGGCGCTGCAGGCGGCGGGCGTGATACGGAGCGGCGCTTGAGCCCCCCGCGAACTCAGCCCTTCGCCCCGGAGACCGCCTGGCTGCTGCTGTTTTGTCTGGCCCGGCTCGGTTTCGCCACCATGTTCACGGCTTACTCCGCGGCGCTGCCTTTGCTCAAGCTGGACTGGGGCATGAGCGCGGCGCAGGCGGGACTGATTCAGTCCGCCTACCACGTGGGATTCCTGATTTCGCTGTTCCTGGCGGGCTTTATGTCCGACCACTTTGGTGCGAAGCGCACCTACCTTTGGACCGGAGTGGCGGCGGCCGCGAGCGGGCTGCTGTTTGCGGTAGTTGCTGACAGTTTCGTATCGGGCCTCGTTCTCTACGGATTCGCGGGGCTGTGCTCGGGAGGGTCGTACACGCCGGGGCTCGCCATCATCAGCCAGCGCTTCGCGGGCAGGGGTCAAGGGAGGGCCATGGGCTTTTACCTGGCGGCGGCATCCCTGGGCTATGGCGTATCGTTGCTGATGGTAAGCGCGATGATTCCTCTCGCCGGCTGGCGCGGGGGGCTGGTGCTCACCGCCCTCGGCCCGGTGCTCGGCATGGTCCTGGGGTACCGGGTATTGCGCGAGGTCCCGAACACGGTGCACCCACTGCCCGAAGGTGATGGTGGCGGATCGGCGCTAAAGGCAGTGATAAAGAACAGGCCCGCCATGCTTTCCATCTGGGGCTACACTTTTCATGCGTGGGAACTGCTCGGCCTGTGGGCGTGGCTGCCGGCCTTCATGGCGGTCGCGCTTTCACTTGGTTCGGGCGTGACCCCCGGGGCGGCCAGCCTGGGGGCGACGCTCTCGGCGCTGACCTATCTGGTGGCCGTTTTCGGCAGCATTCTGGGAGGGACGCTGTCCGATCGCTGGGGGCGCACCGCGATCATCCTCGCCTTCTCCGTCACCAGCCTGGTCTGCTCTTTCGCTTTTGGCTGGATGCTGGGCCTGCCGATCTGGCTGCTGGTCGGGGTGGCAGTGATATACAACTTCGCGGGCGTGGGCGACTCGTCGATCCATTCCACTTCACTGTCGGAACTCATCCACCCCCGTTACTTGGGCGCGGCCTACTCCCTGCGCTCCGTCCTTGGCTTCGGTGCGGGGGCGGTCGCGCCCTGGGTATTCGGCCTGGTGCTGGATTGGGGGCGGGCGCCGCCCCTCAGTTCGGAGGTCTGGGCTTGGGGTCTGGCCTGGGCGTCCCTGGGGTTGGGGGGATTGCTGGGCCCGGTCGCCATCTGGCGCCTCCGGCGGATGCCTGACGCCCGCCGGATGGCGGGGGGGAAACGCTAGTAGAGACAGCTCCGGTCGAAGGAGGGCGGCGAAACCCCGAACTTGACGGCGAACTTGATGGCCAGTTCGTCGAATGCCTTCTCGTCATTCATCAGCCGTTTGTAGGTGAACAGCACGTCCCACATGTTCCGGGTCCCCGACGCGCTTTCGGCCGCCTTGACCAGGCCCTCGATGAACCGATCGATGCCCGGCATCTCCGGCCGGTCGGCGTTGTGGGGCATGCGCCCAAGAAAAGCCGCGATTTCCCGGAGGCCGGGCCCGTCGGCACCGCGCACCCGGGAAAAATCCAGGGCGGCGCCGTCATCCGAGGCGCAGGCCGCCAGAACTTCCTCGACCGGCGGCAGGGTTCCCTCGGTGATGCGCGCAGGCATCTGGAACACCTGTCGATCCCCGAGGTGGCGCGCCTTGGGCTGGCGCAGGCTCACGAAAATCGGGGCGCCGAATTCCCGCTCGTGGCGCTCTTCGAGATCGCTGAACGCGTCGATGTAGTCCATTCCCAGGTAAAGGGAGGCGAGCATGCGCCAAGCCGCGTCCTCCCGGCAGCCGTCGCCGATCAGTTGTTCCAGCTTCTGCATGGTCTCGCGCGCCCAGGTGGTGATGTCGTCGAGATCCTGCTGCTCGTCGGCAGCGTCCAATGCGGCGGGGGAGGTGAAGTCCAGATTGAAGATATCGGTGCGGGTCACGGCGCGGGCGGGCGTGTGCATTATTTGTGGTTCCTAGTCTAACCGAGCCATATAAAGTGTAAAGGGCGCTAATGCCTTCGACATATGACATATTGCTCATCCTTCGATGGCGCCAGGCGGCGCCGGCAACCCCGATTGAGCAGGCGCGTCCCGGCGGACTTGGCTTTGCTCCCGGAAACCCCGGGAATCATCAGGAGGGGAATCGGGCCCGGAAACGGGTCATGAGGTCCCTGACCGCGGCCTCGTTACCCGCAAACCGGTGGTATTCGAACAGGACCTGCCACATGAGTTTGGTTCCGCTTGGGCTTGAAGCCGCCCTCAGCAGTCCGTCCATGAACAGCTCTATGCCCAGCAGGTGGGGCCGCCGGTCCCGCGGCAGGCGGCTGAACAGCTCGCGCAACTCGTTCAGCCCGTCGCCATCCGCCCCGCGTACCCGGGAAAAGTCGAACTCGGCGCCTTCGGGGGCGGCGCATGCTGCTGCCAACTCGTTCGGGGCTGGCAGGCTGCCCTTGATAATGCGCGCCGGCACGTCGAACAGCTTCCGGGTGGGGGTGCGCTGCACCCGGCGCTGCTGAGGGATCGTAAAGATCGCGGTGCCAAAGAGCTCCCGGTGCCTCTCTTCGAGAGCGTTCAGATCCTTGATGCGGTCCGTTCCGATATAGAGTGACCCGAGGAGACGCCATGCCGACTCGTCCCTGCAATCCTTGGCCATGGCTTCTTCCAGCTCATGGATGGCCTCCGCGGCCAGAGTCTCGGCGGCTTGCACGTGGACGCTCGAAATCTTCTGGTTCGCGAGTTGTTGGACGACGGACGGCGTGGTGAAATCCAAGTCGAATATGTCCGTGTTTCTCATGTTTTTTCCTCCCGTGGATAACGCGGCCGTTGTTTGACCAAGTGCGGGTTATGGGATGCTGCGGGTCCGGGCGGTTGACCCCGTCCGGGGCAGCCCCGATTTCCGCCACCGGAACCTCGGGGTCAGTAGCGACCTGGGTCTGGCTTCCCTCATGCCGTTCCCCCATCCGGACCGGGGACCGTACCGGCCGGCGGTCCCCACCAGCGGATCCGCTCCTTGATTCTCGCCAGCACCGCCAGCTTCTGGGTCGCGGTGAAAACTCCCCAGCCGCCGATTTCGTCCAATGTGCGGTAGCACCCCAGGCACACGCCGCGCCCCGGATCCATAGTGCAGACCTTGACGCAGGGAGAGGGGATGTCCTTCGGCGGGTTCATGGCAATCAGGCGCGCTTGGCGAGGAGGGCTCGGGCGGTCTTCGAGGCCGTTTCTCGCCCCAGGATTCCGCAGATGTAAGCCCCCGCGTCGATCAGCCGGTCCAGATCGACGCCGGTCTCGATGCCGAGCCCATTGAGCATGTAGAGCACGTCCTCGGTAGCCACGTTGCCGGTTGCGCCCTTGGCGTAGGGGCATCCCCCCAGACCCGCGATCGATGAGTCCAGCACCGCGACCCCGCAATCCAGCGCCGCGTAGCAGTTGGCCAGCGCCTGGCCATAGGTGTCGTGAAAATGACCCGCGATCCTGTCCACGGGGAGATTGCGGGTCACGGCCTCGATCATGCTCCTGGTCTTGCCGGGCGTGCCGACGCCAATGGTGTCGCCCAGGGATACTTCGTAACATCCGAGCGCCATTAGCTGTTCCGCCACCGCCGCGACCGCACCCGGCTTCACCTCGCCTTCGTAAGGGCATCCCAGCACGCAGGAGACATAGCCCCGGATGGGGATGCCGTGGCGGCGCGCGGCGTCGCAAACGTCCCGAAAACGCTCCAGACCCTCCGCGACGGAGCAGTTGGTGTTTTTCCGGGAGAAGGTTTCGCTGGCCGCGGAAAAAACCGCGATCTCCTCCGCCCCCGCGGCCAGCGCCACCTCCAGTCCCTTCAGGTTGGGCACCAGCACCGGGTAGGATACGCCCGGCTTGCGGGCGATGCCCCGAAGCACGTCTCCACTGTCCGCCATCTGGGGCACCCACTTGGGAGAGACGAAACTTCCGGCCTCCACCACCTGCAATCCCGCGTCGGCCAGGCGATCGATCAGCCCGATCTTTACCGCAACCGGCACCGTCCGATTCTCGTTCTGCAGGCCGTCCCGGGGCCCGACCTCCACGATCTTTGCGCGTCTCGGAAGGTTCATGAATGATCAGTATCCCTCACCACAGAGATCTCAGAGGCCGCGGAAACTGGCTGGGCAATGTTCGCAAGTCTTGCCGCACCGGGAATGGTCCTGGCATTTTCGTTGCAGAAGAGGAGATTGAATTACCTCTCCTCGAACATTTTTCTCTCAGCCTTCGAATAGCCGCTCAGGTCTCTCAGCTTCGCCGGCGTTAGGAGCGACACGGAAATCTCCCGGCTCGCATCTTCCGCGAAGACGTGCTCGTGTTCGTTCGCATCCGGATCAACCAACAGGAGCTTCAGAGCTTGGCAGAACTTCTCCGCCTCCCTGGGAGTGAGATAGAGCTGCACGTTGCGTAGCGGGATCTGCTTGTCGCCATCCAGTATTCGCATGGTTCAGGGGCTAACGCAGGCTGTGGTAGGCAGGGAACAAATTGTATTTCGATCTCTGTGATTCAACAGTTACTTTCGTCGGCCGGTTCAAAGGTGATCAACTCCATGCCTTCCCGCACCTGCTCACCCTTGGCGAATCGGATGGCTTTGATGGTACCGGCACCGGGGGCCGTGATGGTGTGCTCCATCTTCATCGCCTCCAGGATCAGCAGGGGCGCGCCGCGCTCCACCGCGTCCCCCTCTTTGACCAGGAGTTCGATGATGGTTCCCGGCATCGGGGCATTGAGGGTGCCGGCGGGCGCTTCCTGGTCCATGGCCTGCAGCAGGGGATCGAACAGGACCAGCCGGTGACACGAGTTGCCCGCCATGACGGTGATCTCTTCCCCTTTGCGCACGACGCTGGCGCGCCTCCGGGCCCCGCCGAGGTTCACCACCATGTCGCCCTGGGCATCCAGTTCTCCTGTCACGGCCAGCGGCCCTCCGGGCAGCTCCAGCAGGTAATGGCCCCGGCGGTAGTGGGCGACGACCGGGACTTCCCGTTCCCCGTCCCGGAATAGCAACGTGTGATGGTTGTCCTCGTTGAGACGCCAGCCGTTGCGCGAATGCCAGGGCGAATGGGGGTCTTGTGAATCGGCGGCGACCAGCGCCCCCTCGGCATCGATGCGCATCAACTCCGCCAGCACCGCGATGGCCAGGATCTCGTCCGAGGCCGGTTGGGTTTCTGGCATCAGTTCCCTGCGATGGCGTTCGATGAGTTCGGTGTCCAGATCGCCGCCGGCGAAGGCGCTGTGAGCCGCCACGGCGGAGAGCAGCTGCAGGTTGGTGGCGACGCCCACCACCTGGAAGTCGAGGAGAGCGTTGCGCAGGCGGCGCAACGCCCCCGGACGATCCCGGTCCCAGACGATCAGCTTGGCGATCATGGGATCGTAGTACACGGCGATCTCGTCGCCCTGGCGCACGCCGGCGTCCACCCGCACATGGGTGGACGGCTCGGGCAACCGCAGATGGGAAATGCGGCCTACGGAGGGCAGGAAATCACGAGCCGGATCCTCGGCGTACACCCGCGCTTCTATGGCATGGCCGTTGATGGCGAGATCGTCCTGGGTGCAGGGCAGGGGTTCGCCGGCCGCCACCCGTAACTGCCATTCCACCAGATCCTGCCCCGAGATCATCTCCGTGACCGGGTGCTCGACCTGGAGCCGCGTGTTCATTTCCATAAAATAGAAAGCGCCGGTCGCGTCGGCGATGAACTCCACCGTTCCTGCGTTGGTGTAGCCGATGGCCCGGGCCGCGGCCACCGCTGCCTGCCCCATTTCGCGTCGGCGCTCCCGGGTCATCCCGGGGGCCGGCGCCTCTTCCAGCACTTTCTGGTGGCGCCGCTGCAACGAGCAGTCGCGCTCGAAAAGATGGAGCGCGTTCCCGTGCCGGTCAGCGAATACCTGAACCTCGATGTGGCGCGGCCGGTCCAGGTATTTCTCCACCAGCACGCGGTCGTCGCCGAAGGCGGAGAGCGCTTCGCGCCGGGCCGAGGCGAGGGCCGGAGCAAAATCCCCCGGACGCTCCACGATGCGCATCCCCTTGCCGCCGCCGCCCAGGGATGCCTTGATGAGCACCGGATAGCCGATGGCTTCCGCCGCCTGGCGCAGGACGTCGGCGTCCTGGCCCTCCCCGTGATAGCCCGGCACCAGGGGCACGCCGGCTTGCTCCATGATCCTCTTCGCCGCGCTCTTGGAGCCCATGGCGCGGATGGCTTCGGACGGGGGGCCGATGAAAGTGATTCCGGCCCGCTCGCAGCTCGCGGCGAAATCGGCGTTCTCGGAAAGGAAGCCGTAACCGGGGTGAATTGCCTCGGCGCCGCTCGCGAGCGCGGTATCGATGATGCGCTCGCCCCGCAGGTAGCTTTCCCGGGCCGGCGCCGCCCCGAGCAAATGAGCTTCGTCGGCGAGGGCCACGTGCCAGGCATGGCGGTCCGCCTCCGAGTAGACGGCGACCGTGCGCACGCCGAGGCGGCGGCAGGTTCTCGCGATGCGGCAGGCGATCTCTCCGCGGTTCGCGATCAGGATCTTGTCAAACATGGCCGTTTATTTCTTCGATGCAGAGGTCGCGACAGACACCCAGCAGCAAACACGCCGTCATTCATCCGCCAGGGTTCGCGATGCGGCGCTCAGCAGGGTCCCGGAGTTCCCAGTCCCGGCTACTTCTGGGTTCCTCGCGTCCGCTGCGCTTCAAGATTTTGCCTTGCGCGGCCTAGCCTTCCTGGGCGGGCTCGCCTTCGGGCCCTGCGCCCAGCGCGGGCTGCGTTTTTCCAGGAACGCGCTGATTCCTTCTTTTCCCTCCCGGGAGGTGCGCAGTTGGGCGATGAGGTCGGCCGTTTCTCGAACCAGATCTTCGTCCAGAGGACGGCGCGCAACGTCCCGCACCAGGCGTTTGGCGGCGGCCAGGGCAGCGGGACCTCCGAGCAGGATCTGGGCCACGGCCGCCCGCACATGGTCGTCCAGTTCCTGGGCCTCACACACGTCGTGCACCAGTCCCAGGCTCAGGGCTTGGGTCGCGTCGAAGCGCTCGCCAGTGAGGAAATAACGGGTGGCCATGCGCTCGCCCATGGCGGCGATGACGTAGGGGCTGATCACGGCCGGCACCAATCCCAGGCGCACCTCGGATAGCGCAAAAGTGGCCTCCCGGGTCGCGATGGCGATGTCGCAGGCGGCCACCAGCCCAACGCCTCCGCCGTAGGCAGCGCCCTGCACCCGGGCGATGGTGGGCTTGCCCAGCCCGTGGAGGGTGCGCATCAGTTCCCCGAGGCCCAGGGCATCCTGAAAGTTCCTGCGACGGGAGTACCCGGCCATCCGCTTCATCCAGTTCAGGTCGGCACCGGCGGAAAAGCTCTTGCCCTGGGCCGCGAGCACCACCACGCGCACGGAGTCGTTTCTCTCCAGGGCGCGCAAGGCCTGGGTGAGACCCGAGATCAACTCGTCGTCGAAGGCGTTGTGCAGCTCGGGACGGCTCAGGGTGAGGGCGGCGACGCCGTCTTCCGCAACCTGCACCAGGATCGAAGGTTCCTTGAGGGAACCGGTATTGAGAGCCATGCTTCAATTCCTCGATGAAACCGTCACATGCGGAACACGCCGAAGGTGGTGTTCGCGACCGGCTGGTTCAGCGAAGCCGAGAGGCCGAGCCCGAGCACCATGCGCGTCTCCGCCGGGTCGATCACGCCGTCGTCCCAAAGCCGCGCGCTCGCGTAATAGGGATGGCCCTGGACCTCATACTGCCGGCGAATGGGCGCCGTAAACCCCGCTTCCTCGTCGGCGCTCCACGCCTTGCCGGCTTTCTCCATGGCCTCGCGCTTGACCTGGGCCAGGACGCTGGCGGCCTGGTCCCCGCCCATCACCGAGATGCGTGCATTGGGCCACATCCACAGGAAGCGCGGACCGTAAGCGCGGCCGCACATGGCGTAGTTGCCGGCGCCGAAGCTGCCGCCGATGACGACCGTGAGCTTGGGCACCTTGGCGCAGGCCACGGCCGTCACCATCTTGGCGCCGTCCTTGGCGATTCCGCCCGCCTCGTACTTTCTGCCCACCATGAAGCCGGTGATGTTCTGCAGGAATACCAGGGGAATGCCGCGCTGGCTGCAAAGCTCCACGAAATGCGCGCCCTTGAGCGCGGACTCCGAGAACAGGATACCGTTATTGGCCAGGATGCCGACCGGGTAGCCGAAAATATGGGCGAAACCGGTGACCAGGGTCGAACCATAAAGGCTCTTGAACTCGTCCAACTCGCTCCCATCCACGATGCGCGCAATGACTTCACGCACGTCAAAGGGCTTGCGGGGATCCAGGGGGATGACGCCGTGGAGTTCCTGGGGGTCGTGCAGAGGCGGAGCCGGCTGCCGTAGGGCGAGGCCGATCTGCTTGCGACGGTTCAGGTTGGCGATGGCCCGGCGCGCTAGGCCCAGGGCATGGGCGTCGTTCACCGCATAGTGGTCGGCCACGCCGGACACCCGGGCGTGCACGTCGGCGCCCCCTAGGTCCTCGGCGGAGACGATCTCGCCGGTTGCCGCCCGCACCAGGGGCGGCCCCCCGAGGAAGATGGTGCCCTGGCCCTTCACGATGATGCTCTCGTCGGACATGGCCGGGACATAGGCCCCGCCGGCGGTGCAGGAGCCCATCACTACCGCCACCTGGGGAATCCCGGCCGCGGACATGTTGGCCTGGTTATAGAAAATGCGGCCGAAATGGTCCCGGTCCGGAAATACCTCGTCCTGGCTCGGCAGGTTGGCGCCCCCCGAGTCCACGAGGTAGACACAGGGGAGGTTGTTCTGCCATGCGATCTCCTGGGCCCGCAGGTGCTTCTTCACCGTCATGGGGAAGTAGGTGCCCCCTTTCACCGTGGCGTCGTTGGCCACCACCATGCATTCCTGGCCGTTGATGCGCCCGATGCCGGCGATGATGCCGGCGCAGGGTACCTGGTTTTCGTACAGGTCCCAGGCCGCGAGCTGGGACAGTTCCAGGAACGGCGAACCCACGTCCAGCAGCACCCGGATCCGCTCCCGGGGCAGCAGCTTGCCGCGCTCCAGATGCCGGGCGCGGGCTGCCTCGCCGCCTCCCCGTTTGACCGTTTCCACCTTGTTGCGCAGATCCGAGACCAGGGCCGCCGTGGCCTCCGCGTTGCTGCGGAACTCGTCGGAGCGGGGGTTGATCTTGCTTTGGATGACGTGCATTACCAGCCTCCGGTGGCGAGCCAGCGCTCCACCTGATCGAACCGGTCGGCGCCCCAGAAGGGCTCCCCGTCCAGGATCACGAACGGCGAGCCGATCACGCCCTTCTCCAGGGCCAGGCCGGTCTCCGCCCGGGGGCGCGCTTTGACCGCCGGATCGGCGAGGGCGGCGCGCACGGCTCCACGGTCCACGCCCACCTCTGCCGCCACCTCGGCCGTGATATCGGGGCTCGAAATGTCCCGGTCCTCCGCCATGTAGGCCCGGTATAGCGCCTGGGCCAGGCGTTTGGCGAGGGCGGGATCCCGGTCCGCGATCCAGTAGTAAGCCCGCGCCGGTGCCTGGGTTGGGATCGGGAACTTGCTGGGTTCCCGGAAAGGAACGTTCCATAATCGGGCGAAGCGTGCCATGTCCCGCCGGGCGTATTCGCCCTTCAGCGGAAGCTCGGGCAGCGGCCGCCCCCCCGTCACCTGGAATACGAGCCCGAGCAGGATCGGGCGCCAGGTCGTCTCCCGCCCGAACTTCGCTGCCAGGGCCTCGATCCGGGTCGAGCCCAAGTAGCCGTAGGGCGACGAGAAATCGAAATAGAACTCGATCGGCGCGGCCATGGATTGCCTCAGTCGCCGGCGATTTCCCGGCCGATGACCAGGCGCTGGATGTCGCTGGTGCCCTCGTAGATCTGGCACACCCGCACGTCACGGTAGATGCGCTCCACCGGGAAATCCGCGACATAGCCATAGCCGCCGTGGATCTGGATCGCGTCCGAGCAGACCTCCTCCGCCGTCTCGGACGCGAACAGCTTCGCCATGCAGGCTTCCTTGAGGCAGGGCTTGCCCGCGTCCTTGAGGGCCGCCGCGTGCAGCACCATCTGGCGCGCGACCTCGATCCGGGTTGCCATGTCGGCGAGGCGGAAGTTGACGGCCTGGTGTTCGAAAACCGGCTTGCCGAAGGCGATGCGCTCCCTGGCGTAGCGCAGGGCGGCCTCGTAGGCGGCGCGGGCCATGCCTACGGACTGGGCGCCGACGCCGATGCGCCCGGATTCCAGGTTGGCGAGGGCGATGCGATAGCCCTCGCCCTCCCGACCGATGCGATGATCTTCCGGGATGCGGCAGTCCTCGAGCACGATCTGGGCCGTGTCCGACGCCCGCTGCCCGAGCTTGTCCTCGATCCGGGCCACGATATAGCCGGGCGTGGTGACGGGCACGAGGAAGGCCGAAATGCCATGCTTCCCGGCGCCCTTGTCGGTGACCGCGAACACGATGGCAACGTCTCCGTGCTTGCCGGAGGTGATGAACTGCTTCACTCCGTTCAGGATATAGGCGTTGCCGTCACGCACGGCGCGGGTGGCGAGGGCGGCGGCATCCGATCCCACCTGGGGCTCGGTGAGGGCGAAGGCGCCGAGCAACTCCCCCCGGGCCAGGGGTATGAGGAAACGCTGCTTCTGGTGGTCGCTCCCGTATTTGAGCAGAATCCCGCACACCAGGGAGTTGTTGACGCTCAGGATGGTGGAACAGGCCCCGTCGCCGGCGGCGATTTCCTCGATGGCGAGGGCGAAGGAGACGAAGTCGGCGCCGGACCCGCCCCACTCCTCCGGGACCAGCATCCCCAGCAGGCCGAGTTGCGCCATCTCCCGCACCGCTTCCCGCGGAAAAGCATGGTTGCGGTCCCATTCGGCGGCGAAGGGCGCCAGGCGCTCCCTGGCAAAATCCCGCACGGAATCCCGGATCATCTCCTGCTCCTGGGTGAGGATCATCGACGCGCCTCGGCTCAGTTGAGGAACTCGGCCTTCACGATGCGCCACTCCTGGACTCCATAAATCAGTCGCGAGCAGCCGAGCTTTTCCGGCTCGCCCTTGGGCTGAAGTTCAGAGCGGGAGCGGTCTCCGGTCGGCTTGTCCATGAAGTGGCGCTCCAGCCAGACCTTGATGGTCCGGGTGGGGTGGGTGCTGCGCACCAGGATCATCTGCCCCTCCCAGCGCACGCAGTTGGCATCGTTGTCCGTCACGAATTCCACATAGGCGCGGGGATCCTGGGCGTCCTGCGCGCATGTCGGCAGCGGGAGCAATGCCGCCGCAATCAAGAGCAGGATCCGAAGTCCGGACGTTCCGACTTGCTGAGGCACTTGGGGAGGTATCCCTGGCACGTCGTTCAGTTCCTGTTAGCCCGCGGGCCGGCCAGGAACCAGATGATGAGTCCCAGCACGGGAAGCACCAGTACCAGCAGTGACCAGGCAACCTTCTTCCCGGTGGTGACGTTGCTTTGGACGATACTTATGATCGCCCACACCGCAATCGCGAGATGCACCAGCCCCCAGAATCCCGTGACTTCGACTTTCATGCGCGTGTTCCCTCCAGAGGAAGATCGAATATCGGATGAGCCGTCACAGGCGTTCCACCGCTATGGCCGTGGCCTCGCCGCCACCGATGCACAGTGCCGCGATGCCGCGCCGCAGACCGTATTTTTCCAGGGCGGCGAGCAGCGTGACGATGATGCGGGCGCCGGAAGCGCCGATGGGGTGCCCGAGGGCGCAGGCTCCCCCGTGGACGTTGACTTTGTCGTGGACAAGACGCAGGTCATGCATGGCCGCCATGGCGACCACGGCGAACGCCTCGTTGATCTCGAAAAGGTCCACGCCACTTTCGTTCCAGCTGGTCTTCTCGTAAAGCCTGCGGACGGCGCCCACCGGCGCCGTGGTGAACAGCGCGGGTTCCTGGGAGTGGGTGGCGTGAGCCACGACTTTCGCCAGAGGGCTGAGGCCGCGCCGCTCCGCCTCCGAGAGCCGCATCAGGACCAGGGCGGCCGCGCCGTCGGAGATGGAGCTCGAATTGGCCGCGGTCACCGTGCCGTCCTTGCGGAAGGCCGGCTTCAGGTTGGGAATCTTGTCCAGGTTGGCCTTCAGGGGCTGCTCGTCATCCTTCACCTTGCGCTCGCCCTTGGGCGACCGGATGGTCACGGCGGTGATCTCCCGGGCGAAGCTGCCGTCCGTGATGGCGGTCTGGGCCCGGGTGAGGGAAGCGATGGCGAAGCGGTCCTGGGCTTCCCGGGAGAACTTGTATTGGGTGGCGCAGTCCTCGGCGTAGGTGCCCATGAGGCGGCCCTTGTCGTAAGCGTCCTCGAGTCCGTCCAGGAACATGTGGTCCTTGACCTCGCCGTGGCCCAGCCGGAAGCCGGCGCGGGCCTTGGGCAGCAGGTACGGCGCATTGCTCATGCTCTCCATGCCGCCGGCGATCATGATCTGGTTGCTTCCGGCGAGGATCAGGTCGTGGGCCAGCATGGTTGCCTTCATGCCGGACCCGCAGACCTTGTTGACGGTGGTGCAGCCGGTCGAGAGGGGCAGGCCCGCGCCGAGAGAGGCTTGGCGGGCGGGCGCCTGGCCCTCGCCCGCTGGCAGGACGTTGCCGAAAATGACCTCCTGCACCTCTTCCCTGCGAAGTCCGGCACGCTCCACCGCCGCGCCGATGGCTGCGGCCCCAAGCTCCGGGGCCGTGCAGCCTGCCAAATCACCCATGAAGCCGCCCATGGGAGTCCGGGCGGCACCTACAATGACGATCGGGTCCTGCATCTTTCCCTCCTGTTGGCGCTGGGCCGCGCCCTCAATCGCCTTCCGGGGCGAGGCCCGTGCTCCTGGCGGTTTTCGCCAGTACATCACGGTAATTGGGTAGCACTTCCTGGGGCGATGAAACCACCATGTCCAGGTCCCGCAGCAGCCCGTCACGAATTCCGTAAACCCAGCCATGAAGGGTCAGTTGCTGGTCCCTGGCCCAGGCGTCCTGGATGACCGTGGTGCGGGCGACATTGACCACCTGCTCGATCACGTTGAGCTCGCAGAGGCGGTCGATGCGCGCGCCGGCTTCGCTGCCGGCCGCGATCTCGGGGCCGTATTTTGCGTGCACGTCCTGCACATGCCGCAGCCAGTTGTCAATGAGGCCGAGTTTGAGATTCTCGAACGCTGCCGCAACGCCGCCGCAACCATAATGGCCGCAGACGATGATATGTTTTACGCGTAGCACTTCCACGGCGTATTGAATGCAGGAGAGGCAATTCAGATCGGCGTGGATGACGACATTGGCGACGTTGCGGTGTACGAATATTTCCCCGGGCAACAGGCCGACGATTTCATTCGCAGGCACACGGCTGTCCGCGCAACCGATCCAGAGATATTCCGGCGATTGCTGGCGGGAGAGATTGATAAAAAAATCCGGCTCTCTCGCCCGGATCCGATCCGCCCAGGCGCGATTCTGATCAAACAAATGTTTCAGCGGATGCATGCGACACCCGCCGCTTTACCAGCAATCACCCGCCTTTGGCAAGGATTTGGTCTGTGATGGCCTGGACCAATCTTTCAGCTTCGGGGTCAGGGCTAGGGCCGGTGGACCCCGATGGCGGCATGGCACACGCGACGCCCGGACGCCACTCGGCGTTGTCGCAGAGCTCACATTCCTTCATGCCGTAGCGCGGATCCACGTAGCCGAGGCTTTGCTTGATCTTGAGCAAATCCTTGAGTTGATCGGGCGTGAAGGTGTTCGGCACCTTGCCAAGTTGCGCGGTGACGAGCAACGTGCGGCAGTAGGCCTCAATGATTTCCATCCGCCAGTAGGCTTCCTCGATGTTGTTATGGCTCCAAGTCACAACGCCGTGGTTCGCCATGAGAATCGTGTTGTGCTTGTCCACAAGTTCGGCGACGAGCTGCCCCATTTCCGGCGTGCCCGGCGTGCGATATGGCGCGATGGCCACGGACGCAAACACTTCGTATTCGGGAATCATGCAGGTCGGCGGCAAAATGCCAGCCACGGCAAAACCTGTCGCGTAAGGCGGATGACAATGGCAGGTGGCGATGGCCTTGGGCTGCTTCTTCATCATCTGCAGGTGCATCAAAATTTCACTCGTGCGACGCTTGGCGCCGAGAAGCTGATTGCCCTCGAAATCCACGAGGCACATGTCCTCCGGCTTGAGCGAGCCTTTGCTCACAAGTGTGGGCGTGCAGATGGCAACGTCTTCGCCGACGCGAATGGCCATGTTGCCGCCGTTGCCGTCCACATAGGCGCGCTGCCAGAGGCGACGGCCCATCTCGCAAATCTGCTCCTTCAAGCCGTGCGCATAGGCGGAATTGAAAAATGCCTCCATCTCAGCTTTCGAAGACTTTGAAGTAATCTGTTTGTCGGGCGGCGTGGCTTTGCCGGACATTGCAACTGAAGGCGCGGCAGCAACAGCGGGTCCGCCGGTGGACGCGGCCTTGTTCTCCAAGTCGCGGATCATATCGCGAGCGGACGGGGTGATGATGGCATCGCCGGGAATGGCGCTTAATGATCCGCCGCTGCGAATTAAATCTTCCACGTCCCGGGCTGTGATAACTTTGCTCATGACTTAAATGGGTTGTAATAAATCTCGTCCACCAACGCCGCATTGATCGCATCAATCGGCGGCGACTTCTCGAACGGCTGCGCGGCCTCGCGGCCTTCCACGTATCCAATCGTCTGCCCCACGCCGCCGCCGAGCGCATCGTAAACAACCAAGCTCGGGTCTGCACTCAGGCCGGGCGGCGTCTCGCTGCCCTGCTGGTAATGCTCACGCGTGAACGGGCTCACGATCAGGAACCGCCCGCCGACCAACTGCGGGTCCAGCCTGCTGAACGTCACACGACCAATGACTGCGCCAAGTTTCATGTTTGTTTGGCCGCGAAAGAACACAGAGAACACAAAGTAGGAGTTCCCAGCCTTTGCGATCTTTGCGTTCTCTTGCGGCAATTCATACCGGCACCCCCGGCTCTTTCTCATCCACCACGCCGATGACCAGCCAGCGCACGGGGCTATTGTCGTCGCCGACGGCTTTGCGCGAGGCGAGGCCGTCGGACGAGATGATCACCTGTTGGTGCATGCCGGCGCCGTGCGAGTCAATCGCCACCTGCGGCGCGCCTTCGGGTTGGCC
>DKBC01000031.1 GCA_002451065.1 Betaproteobacteria bacterium UBA6910 | reverse complement strand
GCGCCGGCCCAGGGCGGCCGGCACGCCAGCGGGCGCGAGACCTTTGGCGACACCCTCATCTCGGATCCCTGGGGTATGATCCTTGGCCGCCTGACTTCCGGGCCGGGCGTTATCGTGGCCGACCTGGACCGGCAGTACCAGGAGCGCATGCGCGCGAGCCTGCCCGCCCTGCGCCACCGCCGGATAGGCTTTGGTGAGCGGGCGAAGCAGGCGGCTGGTGTCACACGCAACGATCGGGAAAACAGCCATGACCCAGCGTGAAACCGTTATTGCCGAGCCCGGTACGCTTTTCGCGACGGCGAAGTCCTGCCTCCTCGCGCCCAACGGCATCGAGATGTCCCAGCTCGAAACCGTCTTCGGAGAGATCCTCGCCCATCGCATCGATTACGCGGACCTGTATTTTCAGTACGTGCGCGCCGAGGGCTGGAGCCTTGAGGAGGGCATCGTCAAGTCCGGCAGCTTCAACATCGAACAGGGCGTGGGGGTGCGCGCGGTTTCCGGCGAAAAGACGGCTTTTGCCTACTCCGATGACATTGCCATGCCGGCGCTGACCCTGGCGGCGCGGGCCACGCGGGCCATCGCCCGGCAGGGCGCTCCCGGAGCGGTGCGCGTCGGCCGCCAGACGGAAGGCCGGCGGCTCTATCTGCCCCACGATCCCATCGCGAGCCTCAAGGATGCCGAGAAGGTGAAACTGCTGGAGAAGCTCGAGGGCTACGCGCGCTCCCTGGACCCGCGGGTGATCCAGGTCATGGCCCACTTGGCGGGCGAGTATGAGATCGTTCTGGTCGCCCGCAGCGACGGTGTGGTCGCCGCCGACGTGCGGCCCCTGGTGAGACTATCGATCCAGGTGATTGCCGAGTCCGACGGCCGGCGCGAGCAGGGCAGCGCCGGGGGCGGCGGCCGCTTCGAATACGGCTATTTCACGGACGAAGTGCTCCGCGACTACGCGGCGAAGGCGGTGCATCAGGCGCTCACCAACCTGGAGGCGCGGCCGGCGCCCGCAGGTACCATGACCGTGGTGCTGGGCCCCGGCTGGCCCGGCATTCTGCTGCACGAGGCGATTGGCCACGGGCTNNGTCCTCAAGGGCTACCTGCAGGATTCGCTGAACGCGCGTCTCATGGGCATGAGCGTGACGGGCAACGCGCGGCGGGAGTCTTTTGCCCACATTCCCATGCCGCGCATGACGAACACCTACATGCTGAACGGGGACAGGGCGCCCGAGGAAATCATCCGGTCCGTGAAGCACGGGCTCTACGCCGTCAACTTCGGCGGTGGCCAGGTGGACATCACCAGCGGCAAGTTCGTGTTTTCGGCGGCCGAGGCCTACATGATCGAGGACGGGAAGGTTACCCACCCGGTGAAGGGGGCGACCCTCATCGGCAACGGTCCGGATGTCCTGACCCGCGTGTCCATGGTCGGCAACGACATGGAACTGGATCCCGGCGTAGGGACCTGCGGCAAGGAGGGCCAGAGCGTCCCGGTGGGCGTGGGCCAGCCCACGCTGCGCATAGACGGCCTGACCGTGGGCGGCACCGGAGCCGCTTGAGCAATCGGGCGGTTCGTTCTATATAGAAGTCTGGCTCGCCTCCCGGCGAGCCCCGATTCATCCGCTAAGCGGAAACAACAGGAGAAGCATCATGGCAGCGAACAGCGTTTACAGGATCATCGAGCTCGTGGGCACCAGCGAAAAGTCATGGGAAGATGCCGCCAAGTCCGCCATGGAGACGGCGGGCCGCCATCTTCGGGACCTGCGCATCGCCGAGGTGCAGAAGCTCGACGTGGTGATGGAGAACGGGAAAGTCACTGCCTACCGGGCCCGGCTCTCCGCCTCCTTCAAGTACGAAGAGTCCAAGAAGAAGTGACCTGAGCGGTCCCCCCGCTTCTAAGCATGGCAGCCCTTCCGCCCCCCGGCGGAAGGGCCCGGCACCGCCGCCGGCGCGTGGTGACGGGGAGCCTTATCCGCTAGAATTGTCCGGTTGCTGGTCTCTCGGGGGCTTTGCGGCGTTCCCCGGGCGACGATCCGAGACCGCTGCTTCCCTGTCCGTCCGAGATGATTCTGATCCTCGAAGAGAACGTCGACCTCCAGAGCCCCGCGTACGGGCAGCTCACGGACTACCTGGGGAAACTGCCCGGAATCCGGTCCCGGGTTCATGTGGAGCAGGGCGCCGAACGCAGCGTGGTGGAGATCTACCTGATCGGCAATACCATGTCCCTCAACGTGGACGACATGAAGGCGCTCCCGTGCGTCGAGCGCGTGGTTCGGGTTTCGGAAGAGTACCGCATTCTCGGCCGCCACAAGGACGACCGCCGTCCCACGTCCTTCGAGTACAACGGCGTGCGTTTCGGCCAGGACAACCTCAACGTTTTCGCGGGGCTGTGCGCGGTGGACACGCAGGAGCACGTGGAGCAGATGATGAAGGCGCTCCGGGAGCACGGGCAGGTCTGCACCCGCATGGGGGCGTACAAGCCCCGCACCAGCCCCTATGCCTTTCAGGGCCACGGCAAGGTATGCTTGCCCTACGTCTTCGAGCTGGCGGGAAAATACGGCATCAAGGTGATAGCCATGGAAATCACCCACGAGTCCCACGTGGGTGAAATCCGCGAGGCCTTGCGTCAGACCGGCAACCCGACTGGCGTCATGCTCCAGATTGGGACCCGCAACACGCAGAATTTCGAGCTGCTCAAGATCGTCGGACGCCAGAAGGAATTCCCGGTGCTGGTGAAGCGCGGCTTCGGCATTACCCTGGAGGAGTCCCTCAATGCCACCGAATATCTCGCTTCGGAAGGGAACAGCAGGGTGGTTTTCTGTTTGCGGGGTATGAAGACCAATCTCGGAGATCCCCATCGCAACTTCGTGGATTTCGCTCACGTGCCCACNNACCGCCCAAGGCGTGATCGCGGGCGCCAACATGATCCTGGTGGACGTTCATCCCAACCCGGCGAAGGCGCTGGTGGACGGTCCCCAGGCGCTCACCCTCGAGGAACTGCCTTATTTCCTGGAGGATGTCCGGATTGCCCGGGAGGCTTACGAGAAGCGCGTCGGGCTCGTCCGGCGCCAGTTGCAGGCCGCCTGATGTCGTCCCGCCGGAACGAGCCGACCGTGGCCGGGAATTCCGATACCAGGATGCCGATCGAGCTCATCGGCGACGGCTGCTCCATGGCAGACAAGATTATGGATATGCTGCAGAAGTCGCCGCTGTTCCTCGGGTTCGGCCTGGAAGATATTCGCAAGCTTGCCGGCTTCATGAAGCTGTACCGGGCAGAATCCGGGGTGGCGATCCTGCGCGAGGGCGATCCGGGGGACTACATGATGCTGCTGCTCGAGGGCCGCGTGGACGTGCTCAAGTACGACAGGCAGAAGCGGCAAAAGCATCTGGGCTCGATTGCCGCCGGCGAGACTCTGGGGGAGATGTCCATGGTGGACGGCGAGCCGCGCTCGGCATCCTGCGTGACCCTGGAACCCTCGCTCTACGCAGTCCTGTCCAGGGACGTGCTGGCGCGCATCGTCAACGAAGAGCCGAGACTGGGCGCGAAGCTGCTGGTGCAGGTCCTGGAGATGGTCACCCAGCGCCTGCGCGATAGCGGCGTCACGCTGGCGGATTACCTCAAGATCGGCTAGCGGCGGACTCCCGCGCCGCGCTCTTCCGTGAGTCTGTTCCGCCAATGCGGGGAGCGCCTGACGAGCCTCCTTGCGGGCCTTTTCCTGGTCTTGGCTTCGGCGTGCCCTGGGGATTCCTCCGGCGCCGGGGCCGCGATCGCGGATGGCCGCGGCGAAGCGGTGGTCGTGGAGGCGCCGGTCCGGCGTATCGTCACTCTGGCGCCCGGCCTCGCGGAACTGGTGTTCGCGGCGGGGGCGGGGGACCGCCTCGTCGGGGTGAGCAGTTTCAGCGACTATCCCGAGGCCGTCCGCGAACTGCCTTCCGTGGGCGACGCGTCGCGCCTGGACCTGGAGCGCATCCTGGCCCTCGCTCCCGATCTCGCCATCGCCTGGAAAAGCGGCAACCGTTCCGCGGACCTCGCCCAGCTCGAACGGCTCGGCATCCCGGTGTTCGCGGTCGAGCCGCGGCGCCTGGACGATGTTCCGCGGGTGCTGCGCGCCATCGGGGTGCTGGCCGGAAGCCAGGGCGAGGCGGAGAGCGCGGCAAGCGCCTTCGAGCAGAAAATCGCGGCCCTCCGGGCCCGCTATCGGGACCAGCAGCCGGTTACGGTCTTCTACCAGATTTGGCACGAGCCCCTGATCACCGTCAACGGCAGCCACATGATCAGCGACGTGATTGGCTTGTGCGGCGGGCAGAACGTGTTTGCGTCGCTCGGGACCTTGACGCCCACGGTGTCACTGGAGGCCCTGCTGGCGGCGGATCCCGAGGTCATCATTCTCAGCGTGTCCTCGCCCCGGGAAGGGCGGGATGCGACGGGATCCCTGGCGCGGCTGCC
>DKBC01000332.1 GCA_002451065.1 Betaproteobacteria bacterium UBA6910 | reverse complement strand
CAACGCTCGAAGTAGATCTGGCGCGCCTGGTCAAACTCGGCCTTGGTCATCTGCGGCGCCTTGGGATTCACGTCCTGGTGCATTTCAATTCCCGCGAGGGGCGAACCGCCCGCTTCGTACTTCAGTTCCTCGGGGGTTACCCCTTTCTTTTCCTTCTGATCGGCCATGACACCGCCGATGGCCAGGGGAAGAACTGCGAGGGCCAGCAGACCGCTCCAGCGCCTGGAAAAATGCAATCTCATGGGGTTCTCCTCTCCGTGATCGACAAAAAAAGAAAGCCCTTTCGGGATGGGCGAAAGGATGCTTCCCGGGCAAAAACCTTTCTTTGATATGGGTCAAGGAATTCGGAGAGTCGGCCTCCTACAGTCCCTGCAAACGCGCACGCGTGCAACAGAAGCGGAGACACAATCACATGGACGGATCGCCCGTTATTGCCCTGGCAGCGAGGACAACCAGGGGCACGCCCGCGGGAGAAGTGGTTCTGGTCGGAGGCGGACCGGGCGATCCCGAGTTGCTGACAATCAAGGCGCTCAAGGCCCTGCAATCCGCCGACGTGGTGCTCTATGACAGCCTGGTATCGCCGGAAATCGTTGAAATGGTGCGCACCGGGGCGGAGCGCATCTTCGTCGGAAAGCGCTGCTCCAATCATTCCATGCCCCAGGCGGAAATCAATGATCTCCTGGCGCGCCTGGCGCGCGCTGGAAAGCGCGTGGTGCGCCTGAAGGGCGGGGACCCCTTCATCTTTGGCCGGGGTGGCGAGGAAGTGGAGCATCTTGCGCGTCTCGGGATTCCCTTCCGGGTAATACCGGGCATCACGGCAGCGAATGGCGCCGGCGCGTGCGCGGGCATTCCCTTGACCCATAGGGACTACGCCCAGTCCCTGGTTCTCGTTACCGGTCACCGGAAGGAAGACGCGCTCGACCTGGATTGGGAAGCGCTGGCTCGGCCGCGGCAGACCCTGGTGATTTACATGGGGCTTGGGTCCCTGCCGCTGATCTGCGCGAAGCTGGTGGAGCACGGACTCCCGGCATCGACGCCGGTGGCGGTGGTGGAGAAGGGCAGCACTCCGGATCAGAAGGTGGTTACCGGCACCCTGGCTACGCTACCGGAGCTGGCGGTGAGGGAAGACCTCAAACCGCCAACCCTGATCGTGGTGGGGGAGGTGGTGCGGCTGCGCGAAAAACTCGCCTGGTTCGATCACCGGCACGAATCCATCGAGGAACACGCGGGACTTCCCCCGGCGCGAGCACTTCCAGCCTGATCTTGATCCTGCGACAGGGCAGCGATGCTGGCGCCGGATTCCAATTCCTTTACACCGAATGCTGGGCCTCGGCCGGCACGGAACAGCGAGGCCCGGTAAGGCGCGCGAGAATTTGGAGAGGCGGCGCCTCACGAAACCACGGGCCCGCTGCATGGGCCGCCTCAGGCCGGCTTCAGCCGAATCCGTATTTCGAACACCCCGTCTTCGCGATAGGTCGTGCGATAGACGTAGCCGTTACGCTCGAGCACCCGGTACAGGGGATGGGGCTCCCGCTCCAGCAGCATGAGGACAATGTCGTCAGCCCCCATGTCGGAGACGGCCTCCATCACCCGCTCGAAGGGCTCGGGCGGCTCAAGCCCCCGGGCATCCACCAGGATTTCGCTCATGGGGATTTCATGCGGCAGAAGCCTACCGCGTGGCGTCGGCGAACGGGACATCGCAAACGCGATGATCACCGGCCATGAATCGGCTGAAACTTTCCATCGGATCTCCGCCTCCTGCCGACCTCTTGGGGTCGGTGAGCGGATTCTCAACGGGATGACCCGGTCGATTCCTTGATTTGTCTCAAGCAATAGGGTTCGCCGCCGCGGGTGCGCGGGTGCGCATTGCGGCGGCGACCAGGGCCAAAAGCAACAGGTTGGCGCCGGTGTTGTGCAGCACAGCGAATGCGAGGGGCAACCCCGAGGCCACAGCGGCGGCACCNNGCGAGCGCGACACCCAGAGGAAAGGCAACCACCACTGTCGCGAGCCCCCAGAGGCGATGCGCCAAGTGCAACGCAGCGGCGCCGGGGCCGGGTTCGATGGCGCCTCCGGCCGAAACCATGAGGCGCTGGAAGGGATCCAGCACTGCCCAACTCCATGAAAGAGCCCCCGGCCCGCCATCGCAGCCCAGCAACGAGGGGCAGGCCAGCGCTGCGAATTTGGCACTGACCAGCGCGCCCAAGGCGACCTGGGCCACAGCGGCCGCCAGCGCCACCCGCGTCCAGCCCCTGAACGCGCCGCTTTGGGGCGCGGCGGGGCGCGCATCCATGGCGAGCCTCAGGAGCAGGGCGAGCATGGCGGCGCCCCCCAGCAGGTTGCCGAGAGTGACGAAGGGAAACTCGGCGCTGGGCGTGAAGCGGCCCAGGATTGCCAGAAACACGGTTAGCGCCAGCAAAATAAGGGTGGCCCGCTGTGCGTTTCGCGCTTGCGGCCCGCGCGCGAAGGAAAGCCAGACCAGGGCCAGCACGAGCGCGCCGGCGCCGATGGCGGCAACGCGGTGGGCGCCACGGACAACCGTCACCGCCGTGAGCGACTGCTCCCGCTCCGCGGCGTTGGTTTCCACCTTGCCATAGCATTCGGGCCAGTCCGGGCAACCCAGGCCGGCGTTACCGAGGCGCAGATAGGCGCTGGCGGTGACAATAACGAACACCAGCGCCAGGGCCGCCAGGGATAACCGCTGTGTGAGCAGTGGAGACTCGAAACCGGGGCCCATGCTGCGGGGGTGGAGTTATTCAGGCGCGTGCCGGCCGCCGCATCTCGTGGGCCGCCCAGAGAGCGGTGGCGAACAGCACCACGGCCCCGCCCTGGTGGGCAGCGCCAAGTCCCACCGGCACCGCCAGCAGCAGCGTCGAAATGCCGAGGGCGATCTGTACCGCGAGGGCCGCCAGAAAGGCGTGGCAGGCGAGGCGCGCCCCCGGATTGAGGGGCTGGCGCAGGGACCGAATCCAGAACCACGGCACCAGGAAGGCGAGCACCCACGCGATCAGGCGGTGGTCGAACTGGACGGTGGCCATGTTGTAGAAGAAATTCTGGTACCAGGGCTCGATCATGAAAATCTCGGGCGGAACCACGTGGCCGTTCATGAGGGGGAAGGTGTTGTAGGCGTACCCGGCCCGGATACCGGCCACCAGCCCGCCGCTCAGCACCATCACGAAAATCAGCGCGACCAGTGCTGCCGACAGCCGGCGCAGGGGCCCCATCCTGGGCAGCGCGGCGTTGGCGTGGATTCTGGGGCCAACCAGGTCCAGGGCCACCCACCACATGGCGGCAAAGATGATGAACGCCAGGCCCAAGTGTGCGGTGAGGCGGAAGTGACTCACCCGGGGGTCATCCACCAGTCCGCTCATCACCATGTACCAGCCCATGCCTCCCTGCAATCCACCCAGGACGAAGATGCCGGCGAGCTTCCAGGCGAGGGGTCCCCGCACTTTCTTCCGAACCAGAAAATAAAGGAAGGGCAGCAGGAACACCAGTCCGATCAGGCGGCCCAGGAGGCGGTGAAAGTATTCCCACCAGAAGATGCCCTTGAACTCGTCCAGGGACATGGCGTGATTCACCTGTTGATATTCCGGGGTCTTCTTGTACTTATCGAAAGTCTCCTCCCACTGGGCCTGGTTGAGGGGAGGAATCGCGCCGATGATCGGCTGCCACTCGACGATGGAGAGGCCGGAGCGGGTGAGGCGGGTGACACCGCCCACCACCACCATGCAAAACAGCAGGGCACAGCACGCGAAAAGCCACGCGGCGACCTGGGCAGGGGAACGGCTATCGGGATGAATCGTTTCTGTCATGAGCCTGCAATGCCATTTCGCGGATCGCGCATCTTAAGGTCGCGGCCCCCATGGGGCAACCGCGGCGCGCCTCGTATTGCAGCGCATCGCAACCGCGGCGCATTTGATGAACATCAAGCCCTTGAACAGCGGTCGGTTTTTTCTTGATTTGCATCAAGTGAATTCGGAGGCCAAATTTCTAGAGTAGCGCGAATCAAAAAAGGCAGTTTTCCTCAACATTTTTTGAGCAGGGGGATCCGATGGCCCAGACGACTCCGAAGAACCAGGACTATGACGAAGTGCTGGAAGAACCCATTCCGGTCATGCAGCAACTGCTGGACAACCCTTTCGCGCTGCTGTTTCTCGGAATAGCCTCGCCCATGGTGTTGTACGTGGTATGGGGAGTGATGGAAATCCTCAGTCTGCCGGTAGCGCCGTAACCCTGGCGCCGTTCAACAAGGACAAACGCCCATGAGCGCCCTTCAGCCACCGCCGCAGCGAATCTGGTGGAAGCAGCCCATCGACCGGGTCGAGGGAATCTGGATCATCCTCGCCTTCATCTGGTGCATGGTGATGTTCTTCATGATGCCGTACTGGCACGTATTCGGAAAACAAAACCTGGCCAACGAAGCCTATCGCAGCACCCCCGAGGCCTTCGCCAAGAAAGCCGAGGACATGGTGGCCAAGTTCAAGGTACGGGAGGAGACAGACCAGAAGATCCCGGTGGTGCATCCGCCGGCGGGCTCGGACGTCTACCTGGTGGCGCGACTGTGGCAATGGTGGCCCCTGCTGGAACTGGAGGCCGGCAAGAGCTACCGGCTGCATCTGATGTCCATGGACTGGCTCCACGGCTTCTCCCTGCAGCCGGAAAACATCAACATCGAAGTCCATCCGGGATACGACCACGTGCTCACCGTCACGCCCACCCACCCCGGCACGTACTCCATCATCTGCAACGAGTACTGCGGCGTGAATCACCACACCATGGTGAGCAAGATCTACGTGAAATAGGGGAGGCGACGGACCATGGCACTGAACCGGATGTTTCGCACCTGCCCGACCACCGGGCTGCAGTTCCACCAGCCCGCCGAGACGCTCATGCGCTGGAACGCGGTGGCGGCGGTGGTTTCCCTGCTGGTGGGCGGCCTGCTCGCCCTGCTGGTGACGCTGACCCGCTGGCCCGCGATCCACCTGCTGCCGGCGGACATGTTTTATCTGGTGCTGACCGGGCACGGGCTTAACATGCTCGTGTTCTGGATCATCTTTTTCGAAATAGCGGCGCTCTATTTCGTGTCCTCGGTGCTGCTGAAGTGCCGCCTCGCCACGCCCATGATGGCGTGGCTCGGGTTCTGGCTCATGGTGGTGGGGGCGCTGGTAAACAACTACTCGGTGCTGCGGGGCGACTCCAGCGTGATGTTCACTTCCTACGCGCCCATGGGCGCGCACCCCACCTTCTACCTGGGGCTGATCCTGTTCGCGGTGGGCGCGCTGATCGGATGCTTTGTGTTCCTCGGGACCCTGGCCGTGGGCCGTGCCGAGCGCACTTACAACGGGTCCATCCCCCTGGTGACCTTCGGCGGCCTCACGGCCTGCATCATCGCCATCTTCACCATCGCCACCGGGGCCATCATCCTGATCCCGACCTTCCTCTGGTCCCTGGGACTGGTGGAGCATATCGACTCCCTGATGTACCGCACCGTCTGGTGGGGCTTCGGCCACTCATCCCAGCAGATCAACGTCTCCGCCCACGTGGCGGTGTGGTATGCCATTGCGGCCATCGTGTTCGGGGCCAAGCCCATGAACGAGAAGGTGAGCCGCACGGCGTTCCTGCTCTATATCCTGTTCCTGCAGCTGGCTTCCGCCCACCACCTGCTGGCGGACCCGGGGCTGACCTCCAACTGGAAGATCTTCAACACCAGCTA
>DKBC01000231.1 GCA_002451065.1 Betaproteobacteria bacterium UBA6910 | reverse complement strand
GTAGGCGAAATGCCGCGGCGTGAGCTTGATGCCCTGGGGCGGCACCAGATCGGTGTAAGGGTCGTGGGGCTTGGGCAGATGTTCGTGCACGGCGCTCATCACGGCGGCGGTGGCGTGGGGACCGGTAACCGCGAGGACCCCGGGATGGGCCTTGCTCACCACGTCACCCTGGGCGCCGAGGCAGCCGGTGACGATCACCCGGCCGTTGAACTCCATCGCTTCTCCGATGGCGTCCAGGGATTCCTCAATGGCGCTGTCGATGAACCCGCAGGTGTTCACTACCACCAGATCGGCATCGCGATAGGTGGGAACCACGTCGTAGCCTTCCGCTCTCAGTTGGGTCAGGATCTGTTCCGAGTCCACCAGGGCCTTGGGACAGCCGAGCGAAACAAATCCTACCCGCCGCTCGGCGGAAGGTCTCTTGGACTTGGCGACAATAGATCTGTGGCCGGCTCCGGCCATGTCGGCAGTTCTGGACGACTTGGAGTTTATCGGTATTAACGCCGATCAGTCGCCGGGCTTGTCCTCGGGCTTTTGCTCCTCCGGGGGCGCATCTGCGGCACCCTCGGGACCCAAGCCCGAGAACGGAAATCCGGAAAACAGGTTGCGCGTCTGCTTCTGCAGCTGCTGCTGCATCTCCAGAAACATTTTGGCGCTCTGGTCGAGATAGTTGCCCATCAGCCCTTGCATGGCCGGCCCCTGAATCTTCAGGAACTGGCTCCAGGCATCCGATTTAAGCATCGGAGTTTCACCGTATATGGACCGGTATTGGTCCTGCAGGCGGTGCTGCATGTCGATAAAGGTATGGATGTTCTTCTCCAGGTAATTGCCCATCATCCCTTGCATGGCGTGCCCATAGAAACGGATGATCTGGGACAACATGTCGCTGGAGAACATCGGCATGCCGCCGCTTTCCTCGTCCAGGATGATCTGGAGCAAAATGCTGCGGGTGAGATCCTCGTTGGTCTTGGCGTCCAAAACCTTGAAATCCACCTGCTGCAGCACCAGGGATTTGACGTCCGCGAGGGTGATGTAGCTGCTGGTGGCCGTGTCGTAAAGCCGGCGGTTGGGATACTTTTTGATGATGCGGACCTCACCGGGAGGCTGCGCATTCGCTTTGCTTTGTGCGTGTGCCATGGCAATAAACGCCTCTGTTGTAATTATTCCATTATAACTTTAACTATTTGAACCGCCTAGATTTCCCGCGGTGCGGCGGAGAGGGTCTATTGCTGCACTGCACAACGGCTCTTGACAGGTTATGACAAGGATTCTACAATGGTTTTGCTGCATTGCACCATTCTGAGTAATCGGGTGCTGAGTCAGACGACTAGGAGGAAGGGACATGAACGAACCGGAGCGGATGGCGGAACTGGGCAGGCGCAGCATGGAAACTACCCTGGAATTCGCCAATATCTACATGGAAAGCGCGGAGCAACTTCTCAAGCTCCAGCTTGAGGCCGCCAAGGCCGCCCTCCAGGAAAACGCGAAAAACGCCAGGGCGATTCTGGAAACCAAGGACGTGGAACAGTTGATGGCCCTGCGCACCAAGCTTGCCGAGTCAAGCGTGGAGAAGGCCGTCGATTTTTCCCGTAGCGTGTACGAGGTGGCCTCCAAGACTCAACAGGGAATCACCCAACTTCTGGAGAGGCGGGTCGCCGAATTCAACAAGAATGTTGCCGGCAGCGCGGACAGGGCTGCCAAGGGAGCACCCGCCGGCACCGATGTGGCGATGGCGGCGTTCAATTCCTCCTTCGCTGCAACCTCGGCCGCCATGGAAACCATGAGCAAGGCCGCTCGGCAGTTGGCCGAACTCACGGATTCCAACATGCGCACCGCGGCCGGCATCGCAACCGAAGCCGTGAAGGGCACCCGCAAGTCCGGGAAAAAGTAACGACTCCTCCCCCTTTATATCAATCTCCTCCTCCTGATATAAAGGCCTTGCCCCGGCCCGTTGCGCCGGGGTCCTTTTTTGGACATGACGGGGCACCCGCGGGCGCGCCTTTTTCCCGGCAGTCCCGCCGTGCCGGCCAAGGCCCCGGGTACGACGTGCCCCTCAGAACATGTGCTGGCCGCCGTTGATGGAAATATTGGCGCCGGTCACGAAGGCCGCTTCCTCGGAGCATAAGTAAATGATGAGGCCGGCCACCTCGTCCGGCTTGCCGAGCCGCCCCACGGGGATCTGCGGGACGATCTTGCTGTCCAGGATCTCCTTGGGAATAGCCATCACCATCTTCGTGCCGATATAACCCGGTGAGATGGTGTTCACGGTGACGCCCTTCTTGGCGACCTCCAGGGCGAGTGCCTTGGTGAAACCGTGCATGCCGGCCTTGGCCGCCGAATAGTTCGTCTGGCCGAAAGCACCCTTCTGGCCGTTTACCGAGGAAACGTTGATGACCCGGCCCCAGCCGCGGTCGACCATGCCGTCCATGACGTGCTTGGTCATGTTGAAGGTACTGTCGAGATTGGTGCGGATCACGGCGTCCCAGTCGGCCTTTCCCATTTTCTTGAACGTCATGTCCCGCGTGATTCCGGCATTGTTGATGAGGATGTCCACCGGTCCCAACTCCGACTGGACCTTCGCCACACAAGACCCGCAGGAGTCGAAGTCCCCGACGTCGCAGGGGTAGGCCCGGAAATCGTAGCCCTGGGATTTCATCTCCGCGGTCCAGGCCGCGGACTTGGTGTTGGTCGGTGAATAGGTGGTCGCGACCTGGTAACCCTGGTCCGCGAGCTTGGTGCAGATGGATTCACCCAGGCCGCCCATGCCGCCTGTGACCAATGCAATACGCTTTGGCATCTTCCTTTCCCTCCTGTCGAGTGTGGCTGTTCAAGTGTGCTGCTGGTTTGATCAGCCCGCGCCCTGCTGGGCCTCGTGATCGCGCACTCTCACGTAGCGCCCGGGCGCGGGCTCGATTTCCGGATACCGGTCGTTGCCCAGGCGCTCGGGCGCGGGCACCCGCCCGCCGGATTGCCTGGCGAGCCATTCCGAGAGACGAGGCCACCAGCTGCCGGGTGTCTGGGTGGCGCTCGCCAGCCAGGCCTCGGGGTCCTGCGGCATCCCATCCGTGGTCCAATGGCTGCGCCGATTCTTGGCGGCGGGATTGATGACCCCGGCAATGTGCCCGCTGGCGGCCAGGACGAACTGGACATCTGCCCCAACAAGCCGGGCACTGCGGAAAGCCGACTTCCAGGGTACGATGTGATCTTCCTTGGCGGCCAGCACGAACGTCGGCATGTCCACCAAGCCGAGGTCGACGCGAGTGCCGCAGCATTGGACCTTGCCCGGCACCGCGAGGTTGTTTTCCAGGTACGTGTTGCGCACGTACCAGACGTAAAGCCGGCCCGGAAGATTGGCGCTGTCGCTGTTCCAGTAAAGCAGGTCGAAGGCGTCCGGGGTCCGCCCCTTGAGATAATTGTTCACCACGAAAAACCAGATGAGCTCGTTGGCCCGCAGCGAGGCGAAAGTCATGGCCAGCTCGCGTCCGTGCACGATGCCGCCATTGGCGAAATCGGCCTCCCGCTTCTGCACATAGGCCTCATCCAGGTAGACGCTGATTTCGCCCACCTCGCTGAATTCGAGCATGGTGGTCAGCAGAGTCAGGCTCGCCACGCGCTCGTCACCCCGGGCCCTCAGCACCGCCAGCGCGCATGCGAGCAATGTGCCCCCGACGCAAAACCCGAGCATGTTGAGCTTCTGTTGGCCGGTGAGCTCGAGCGTGACGTCCATGACCTTGAACACCGCCTGCTCGATGTAATCGTCCCAGGTCTTGATCCCCAGCTCGGGTGGAATGTTGCGCCACGACACGAGGAATACCTGCTGGCCCTGCTCCAGCAGGTAGCGGACGAACGAATTCTCCGGCTGCAGATCCAGTATGTAGTACTTGTTGATGAAGGGGGGGATCAGAAGGTACGGGCGCTCGTAAACCTCCGCGGTGAGGGGCCGGTAACGGATGAGCTGCATCAGCTCGTTTTCGTAAACCACGGCGCCTTCCGTCAGGGCAAGGTTCCGCCCCACCGCGAATGCCGTTTCGTCGGTCATAGAGATGTGGCCTTTCTCCATGTCCGCCACGAGGTTTTTGAGGCCGTCGGCAAGGCTTTTGCCTTCGGTTTCGAGAGCGAGCTTCAGGACTTCCGGATTCGTGCCGGGATAGTTGCTGGGGGATAGCGCGTCCAGGTACTGGCGGGCAAAAAACGCGGCCTTGCGCTTGGTTTGCGAATCGAGCTTCGAGGCCTGAATGGCTTCCTCGACGAACTTGGCGTTAAGGAGGTAACTTTGGCGCAGGTAATCGAAGAACGGGAGTTGCTGCCACTCGCTTCCGTGAAAGCGGCGGTCGCCCTTTTCCGGAGAAACAAGAGGCTCCTGGGTCTCGCCCGGCTTGGCGCCGAGGAGATTCTGCCAGAGCTGCATCTGGGTCTGGAGGTGCCGCTGCTGAACCTCGGCCCAGCGCGCCGACTCGTGCTGCAGACCCGCGGTTAGTGACTCGAACACCTCCCCGAGTTCCGGGTGCGGCGCGTTGAAGAATGCCTTGCGCAACTGATCCGCGACCTGCTGGCTGAGCTGGCCGAACTGCTGAAAAGGATCTTCCCCAGAAGCGGGCCCGGATGACATGGAGGTCGCGTTCGATCTAAAGTGGCCGCGCGCAGCCGTAGGCGACCATGGGCGCGATTGTTGCAATGGCCCCCGACCCTGTCAAGCGGCGCTGCTGACCTAACCGATCGCCTGGCTCATGCATATCGTCATCATTGCTTGGCTTTACGTGGTGTTGCTGATGGCCCTCGCCGAAAGCTCGCTCGCCATGGCCCTGCTGACCCTGTTTGGCTACGGCCTGCTGCCGCTGGCGGGGCTGGTTTGGATCGTCGGCTGGTCCCGGCGGCGCCGATCAGGCGCCGTGCACGAGCTCTCCGACGAGCCAGATCGATCCAATGCCGAGCACGATCAGTAGCACCTGTTGCGCCGTGGCCTGCAGCTCCGGCCGGCGATGGAGCCCGGGAATGAGGTCGGCCACCGCCACGTAGATCATGCTTGCCGCGGCCAGCCCGAGCAGGGGCGATACCAGGCCCTGCACTGTTTGCAGCGCGTGATACCCAAGCACACCCCCGAGCAGGGTGGCGGCACTGGTGAGCGCGTTGAACACGATCGCCTGGCGGCGGCTGTAGCCGGAGTGCAGCAGGATCACGAAATCGCCGACCTCCTGGGGAATCTCGTGGGCGATGATGGCCAGAGCGGTCACGATGCCGAGCTGGGTATTGGTGATGAACGCGGCGGCGATGATCACGCCGTCCACGAAATTGTGAAACGTGTCCCCTACCATGATCATCATCCCGCTGCGGCCATGGTCGTTGTCCTGGTGCTGGTGCGGGTCATGGGCCTCGCAAGTTTCGTCGTGGCAGTGGCGCCAGAGCACCAGCTTCTCGAGGACAAAGAACAGCAGGATCCCGAACAGGACGGTGCCGGTTAGGTGGGCCGGGTTCTTGGCGAGCTCCAGGGCTTCAGGAAGAATTTCCAGAAACACGGCGCCCAGCAGCGCTCCGATGGCGTAGCTGATCAGCATCGGCACCCAGCTGGCGCGGGCGCTGAATGCGATGGCTCCGGCCCCGGCCAGGCTCAGGATGCCCCCCACCAAGCTGGCACCAATGATCCATGCAAGATCTGTCACGGCGGAGGGCTCGATCCTGAAGAAGGGGTTGGTGGGCTCCGGTGACGATGTGCCGGAAGGGGGCGAATTATACCGGATCAGGCAAGCCAGATGAGCGCAGCCATGCGTCCTGTGACCCCGTCGCGCCGGTACGAATAGAAGCGGTCGGCATCGAGATAGGTGCACATTCCCCCTCCATGGACCCGGGACACTCCGCATTTCTGGAGCCGCTGCCGCGCCAAATGATCGAGATCACAGAGCCATTTTTTCGGCCCATGGAAAGCGAAAGCGGCGGCGGCTGACGGCTGATGGCGCAGGAAGGCCTCGCGCACCTCGTCTCCGACTTCGAAGGACGCGGGGCCGATGGCGGGGCCGAGATAGGCCAGAAGGGAGGAAGGATGCGCTCCCATGGCGGCCACCGCCTGCTCCACGATTCCGGCACAGAGGCCTCGCCATCCCGCGTGGGCGATGCCGACCACGGTGGCGGACTCGTCGCAAAGCAGCACCGGCAGGCAATCGGCCATCAGCACCGCGCATACGGTGCCGGCAACGCGCGACACTGCCCCGTCACCTTCCTTCGAATAGAGGGCGCCGTCCACGGAGGCAATCCGGGTCCCGTGGACCTGCCTCAGCCATTTGGGCTCGGACGGGAGATCCTCCCGCAGCAAACCCCGGTTGGCGCGCACGGTTTCGGGGTCGTCGCCCACGTGGTCGCCGAGATTGAGGCTCGCGTAGGGACCCTGGCTTACGCCTCCCCGGCGGGTCGTGATCAGGGCGCGGACTCGGGAGGGAGCGGGCCAGTCCGGGCGAATCCACTCCAGCTTCATTGCGCTCCCGCTTCTCGCAGCGCGGCGAGAAGATCTTCCATGTCGGGGGGGAGCGGTGACTTCCAGCTGACCCTAACGTTGGTGCGGGGGTGCACCAGTTCGAGACGTGCGGCATGCAGGGCCTGGCGCGGGAAAGCGGCCAGCAGCCTGCGCAGCCGGGGCGGCGGCCCAGGGGCGCGGCCGTATACCGGGTCCCCCACCAAGGGATGACCGACGGACTGCATGTGCACCCGAATCTGGTGGGTGCGGCCGGTCTCCAGCCGGCAACGCAGCAGGGTGCAGTTTGAAAAGCGTTCCACGACCTCGTAATGGGTGATCGCCACCTTTCCCGACGGTGTGACCGCCATGTGGGTGCGCGTGACCGGATGGCGACCAATGGGGGCTTCGACGCGGCCTGCCCGTGCCACTCGCCCCTCCACCAGCGCCAGGTATTCACGGTGCACGGTGCGGGCCTGCAACTGTCGCACCAGGCTGGTGTGGGCTTCCAGCGTCTTGGCCACCACCAGCAGGCCGCTGGTGTCCTTGTCCAGGCGATGCACAATTCCCGCCCGCGGAAGCCCGGCCAGGGCCGGGGCATGATGCAGCAGGGCGTTCAGCATCGTCCCTTGCCAGTTGCCGCTTCCGGGATGGACTACCAGCCCCGGCGGCTTGTCGATCACCAGCAGGCTCTCGTCTTCGTGGACGATGGATAGTGTTATGGCCTCGGGCCGCTGAGCCGATTCGGACGGGTGGGGGGCGGGAAGCACTTCGATGCGCTCGCCGCCCCAGACGCGGCTGCGCTGGCTCGCGGCGGAACCCTCCACGGTGACCCGGCCGTCCCGGATCCACGACTGGAGCCGGCTGCGGGAATAAACCGGCAGGACTCTGGCGAGGCATTGGTCCAGCCTCAGACCGGCACAGTCGGGCGGGACGACAACCTGGATGGCTCCGGCAGCAGGCGCCATTGCGCTATAATCCCCGACAATTCCCATGTTAGCCTTCATGAGACATAGTCTAGCCGCGCTCGTCCTGCTCGTGCTAACCGCCTGTGGCCTGCTGCCGGACAAGTATGACGAGACCCGGGATTGGTCCGCCGGCAAGTTCTACGCGGAAGCCAAGTCCGAGTTAAACGACGGTAACTATGAGAAGGCCATCAAGTACTTCGAGCAGCTCGAGGCCCGCTATCCCTACGGCCGTTATGCCCAGCAGGCGCAGATCGAAGTAGCCTATGCCTATTACAAGTCCAACGAGCGGGCTCAGGCGATATCGGCCGCTGACCGTTTCATCAAGCTCCACCCCAACCATCCGAACGTCGACTACGTTTATTACCTCAAGGGGCTGGTGAGTTTTAACGAGGATCTTGGACCCCTGGAGACCTTGACCAGCTACTTCGTGCCCTGGGACATGAGCGACCGGGATCCCAAGGCTTCGAGGGAATCCTTTGAGGCTTTCAAGGAGCTGATTACGCGCTTTCCCGACAGCAAGTACGCTCCCGATTCCATATTGCGCATGAATTATCTGGTCAATGCGCTGGCGTCCCACGAGATTCACGTCGGGCGCTATTACCTGAAGCGCGGGGCCTATGTGGCGGCGGCAAACCGCGCGCAGTACGTGCTCGAGCATTATCCAGGCACCCCGGCAACGGAGCAAGCTCTCGAGATCATGGCCCGCGCCTATGAGCAACTGGGAATGTCCGGGCTTCGGGAAGACACAATGCGCGTGATGCAGAAGAACTTCCCCGAAAGCTCGTTTGTTGCGAAGCAGGGCAAGAGCAGCGCCTGGTGGAAATTCTGGTAAAGCGCCTTCGGCCCGGAGGATGTCGCTAGCGAATCGCCCTTGGGAGCCAATCTTTGAAGGGCAAAACCCGCAGGTCTGAGAAAACACGGGATAGCGCCACCGGCAGGGGTACCCCTTCCACCAAGAAGGCGTCGCCGCCGCCTGATCATGGCGCCAGGCCGGCTTGCGGATTGAATGCGGCGGTTAATGAACTTGCGCGACTGCTGGACACGAGGTTTCGAGAGCTTGGCGCGTCCCTCCAGGAATCTCAAAGCATAAATCCTGCGGTTTTGCTGGACGATGTCCTGGCCCGGCTGTTCGAGAACTTTCGCGGCCTCATCCCTTACAACCGGGTTGGTTTCGCTCTGCTTGAGGACGGCGGACGGATCCTGCGTGAGCGTTGGGCCCAGTCCGACACCGGCGCCTTGCCGTCGGAACCGGGGTACGAGGCACCTGTCGAGGGAAGCACCCTGGCTGGACTGCTGCAGACCGAGGAGCCACGGGTCGTCAACGACCTAGAAGGCTATCTCGCCAGCAACCCCGAATCGGACGCCACCCAGCGCATCCTAGGCGAGGGGATGCGTTCCGGAATGACCTGTCCTCTGGTTGCCATGGGAAGACCGGTCGGATTCATCTTCTTTTCATGCGTGGAGGGGGACAGTTACCTCCCGGCCCATGTGGAGATGTTTCGCGAGGTCGCCCCGGAACTGGCCAGCCTGCTGGAAAAGGGCATTCTTTATCAGCAGCTGCTGGACGCGCGGGAACGCTCAGAGAAGCTGCTCTTGAACGTGCTGCCGGCGTCCATCGCCCGGCGCCTGCGCGGTGGCGAAAAGACCATCGCCGACATATTCCCCGAGGCCACGGTGATGTTTGCCGATATCGCCGGCTTCGCCCAGATTTCCTCCCGCATGACCCCCCATGCGCTGGTCACCGTGCTTAACCGGATATTCTCGTCGTTTGACCGGATGTGCGAGAGCTACGGGGTGGAGAAGATCAAGACCATCGGCGATGCCATCATGGTTGCCGGGGGGCTGCCCTCGCCGCGCCCCGACCATATGAGCGCCATGGCTTCCCTCGCCCTGGATCTGATGGCCGTGGCCGGTACCATCGCCACCCGGGAGGCCCGTCACATTGAACTGCGCATAGGCATCCATGCGGGGCCGGTCATTGCCGGAGTGATCGGAACCAACCGCTTCAGCTACGACCTGTGGGGCGACACCGTCAACATTGCCAGCCGCATGGAGTCCCAGGGCGTGCCGGGACGGATCCAGGTCAGCGAGGCGGTCTATCAGCGACTGCAGGACGAGTTCCTGTTTGAGCCGAGGGGCCCCCAGCAGATCCGCGGCATCGGGGAAATGACGACCTATTTCCTCACGGCACGGAAACTGGCCGGGGATTGAGCCAAGCCCCTAACGCGTCAGCTTGCGCATCACCTCCATCACCTCGCCGATGGCCTGGTCGCCTTTTCCCGAACGGATGGCGCCCTGCACGCAGCCGCGGGTATGGTCCTCCAGGAGTCGCATAGCCAGGGCGTCGAGCGCGGATTTCATCGCGGAAATCTGGGTCAGGATGTCCACGCAATAGCGGTCCTCCTGGATCATTTTCGCCACGCCCCTGACCTGGCCCTCGATCCGGTTGAGCCGCTTGAGCAGCGCGTCCTTATGGGGCTGCACCACCCGCTTCGGCGCGTGGCACGGCGATTCAGGGAACTTCATAGCCGGCGTCGCGGATTGCGGACTTGAACTGCTCGGGGTTGGCCTTGCCGGGCTCGTAACGGATGGTGGCCCGGGCTTCCTCGAGGGACACGTCCACGGCCTCGACTCCAGCGATGGGCTCCAGCACCCTCTTCACGCTCTTGACACAGCCCATGCAGCTCATCCCTTTCACGCTTAGCGTTACCGTTTCCATCGTTTTCTCCTTCTCAAGAGACGCATCTGGATCTCCGGGGCTGACCGTCGGCTCGCCCTCGCTTCACGCCTTCTGGCGCCAGCGCCGCAACAGCAGAGAGTTTGTCACCACGGACACCGAACTCATGGCCATGGCAGCGCCCGCGATCACCGGGTTGAGCATGCCGAGGGCGGCCAGGGGGATGCCCAGGATGTTGTAGATGAAGGCAAAGAACAGGTTCTGACGGATCTTCCGCAGCGTTGCCCGGGACAGATCGATGGCGTCGGCGACCCCGGATAGATCGTTGCGCATAAGGGTGATATCCGCCGCCTCGATGGCAACGTCGGAACCCGCTCCCACGGCGAATCCGACATCGGCGGCGGCGAGGGCCGGGGCGTCGTTGACTCCGTCACCGACCATGCCGACCATCCCGCGTTCGGAACGCAGAGATTCCACCTCCGCCGCCTTGTGCTGCGGCAGCACCTCGGCGCGGAAGTTATCGATCCCGGCCTCGCGCGCAATGGCGGCGGCCGTAACCCGGTTGTCGCCGGTGAGCATCACCACCCGGACTCCCATCCGCTGCAGGCGCCGCACCGCGCTCGCGGAGGTTTCCCGCAACCGATCGGCGATGCCAATGAAGCCCACGGCATGCCCGTCGCGGGCGACCCCCACCACGGTCTTGCCCTGCTCTTCCAGCCCCCGTCCTTGCGCCTCGTCCACCGCAATCCCCTGGCTCGCCAGGAAACGCGGCGAGCCGACCAGCAGCGGGGCGCCCTCCTGTTCCGCACGCACCCCGCCGCCGGCAATGGCGGTGAAGCCGCTGATCCCTCGAGCCCGGATTCCAGCTTCCCGGGCGCGCTCCAGGATTGCCCGGGCCAGGGGATGCTCGGAACCCTGCTCCGCCGCGGCGGCGGCTCCAAGAAGTTCCGCGGGCGCGATGCCAGCGACGGGGACAAGGTCCGTTACCGCGGGCTTTCCGTGGGTGAGGGTACCCGTCTTGTCCACCAGCAGGGTTCGGATCCTTTCCGCCTGCTCCAGGGCCTCGGCGTTCCGGACCAGGATTCCGGCGCGGGCGCCGCGGCCGGTTCCCACCATGATCGCCGTGGGCGTCGCCAGCCCCAGGGCGCAAGGGCAGGCGATCACCAGCACGGCAACCGCGTTGATGAGGGCCGTGGTGAAGTCGCCCAGCGCCCACCACACGCCCAGTGTGCCTGCCGCAATCGTGACCACGATGGGGACGAACACCCCCGAGACCCGGTCCGCCAACCGCTGGATTGGTGCCTTGGAACCCTGGGCCTGCTCCACCAGGCGCACGATGGCCGCCAACTGGGTGTTGGCGCCAACGCCGGTGGCGCGACACCGGAGCATGCCCTCCTGGTTGATGGTGCCGGCGAACACCCGCGCGCCTTTGTCCTTGGTTACCGGAATGCTCTCGCCGGTGAGCAGCGACTCATCGACGCTGGAGCGGCCCTCGAGGACGTCCCCGTCGACCGGCACGCCGTCTCCAGGGCGGACGACGAAAGTTTCGCCCACTGCGAGCGTGGCCGCATCCACTTCCACCAGCTCGCCGTCACGCTCCACCCGCGCGAGCTTCGGCGCCAGCTTGATCAGCTCCTCGATGGCGGCGGAAGTGCGGCTCTTGGCCCGCGCCTCCAGCAGCTTACCCAGCACAACCAGCGTGATGACCGCGGCGCCCGCCTCGAAGTAGACGTGCTGTTCGAGACCGAATACCGTGACCACGGCGCTGAAGAGATACGCCATGCTGGTGCCGAGGGCTACCAGCACATCCATGTTGGCTGCGCCCCCGCGCAGCGCATGGAATGCTCCCACGTAGAACCGGGACCCCGCCCAGAACTGCACCGGGGTGGCGAGCAGCAATTGCAGCCAGCGCGGAATCGCTTCCATGGGACCGCCGCCGAAGAAAACCAGCATTTGCGCCACCAGGGGCAGGGTGAGCGCCGCCGCCACCCAGAACACCCGCAGCTCGCGCCGGTAGGCCGCCTCGCGCCGCGCCTTCTCTTCGGCGTGGGAGGCTTCGGTGAGTTCGTTGGCGTCATAGCCGGCCCGGCGCACGACGGCGACCAGTTCTTCCACCGCGTGGGAGCCCGGCGACATGGCGACATGGGCCTGTTCGGTGGCGAAATTCACGGTTGCGCTCACGCCGGGCAGGCGGTTCAGGGATTTTTCGATGCGCGCTGCACAGGCCGCGCAGGTCATGCCCCGGATCTGGAGCGCGACGGTCTGGGGCGGAACGCTGTATCCCGCCTTCTCGATGGATTCGACTACCTGGTCGGCGCCGACGTCTCCGCCCTCCAGGTCCACGCTGGCGCGTTCGCTGGCAAAGTTGACCACTGCCCTGACGCCGGGGAGACGGTTCAGGGTCTTTTCGATGCGCGCGGCACAGGCCGCGCAGGTCATGCCAGCGATGGGAAGTTCAATATGCCTTACGGACATGAAGGAGGGCAAGCTGATCTCTCTAAGCTGGCAAAATATACCCTATAGGGGTATATGTCAAGGCAGCGCCTTCCGCGGCTGTTAGACTATCGGCCCCAGTTAAAGGGCAGAAGACGATGCCGCAGAAATGGGTGAACGGCCGGGTGGTGGGTCTGCGGCATTGGACCGAGCGTCTCCATTCGCTGATGGTGGACGCCCCGGTGGATTCCTTCAAGGCGGGCCAGTTCGCGCGGCTTGCCCTGGAGATTGGCGGCGAGGAGGTGGCGAGGCCCTATTCCTACGTTAACCCCCCGGACGAGCGGCCCCTGGAGTTTTATTTCATTACCGTGCCGGAAGGTCCTCTCACCACGCGCCTGGTGGCGCTAAGCGCCGGCGATTCGATCCTGGTGTCGGCGAGGCCCTCCGGCATGTTGACCCTATCGGAATTGCCCGAGGCCGAGCATCTATGGCTGTTGTCAACCGGCACAGCGATCGGGCCCTTTCTCTCCATCGTCCGGACTCAGGAGCCGTGGCACCGCTTTGCGCGCGTGGTCCTGGTCCACGCTGTGCGCCAGGCGGAGGAGTTGAGCTACCAGGACGTGATTGACGGCGTCCGCAGCCGCCAGGGGGGACAGTTCATCTATGTGCCTTTCGTAAGCCGCGAGGACACGGACTTCGCGATCCGCGCCCGGGTCCCGGCGGCGATCCGGGACGGGCGGCTGGAGGCGAGGGCCGGCATTCCCATCAGCGCCCAACGTTCCCAGGTCATGGTCTGCGGCAATCCGGAAATGGTGGAGGACACGCTGAAGGTGCTCGAGGAACGCGGACTCAAGCGCAACAAGCGCAAGGACCCGGGCCAGGTCTCTGTGGAGACCTATTGGTAGCCGCGGGCGGCTAAGGCAGCAGTTCGAGCATCCGATCTGCGCCGCTCACTTCAAACCTTCCCGGCTGCTCGAGGTTGAGCACCTTCACCACTCCGTCCTCCACCAGCATCGAATAGCGCTGGGAGCGGGTGCCCATGCCGCGGGTGGAAAGGTCCACCTCGAGCCCGAGTGCCCGGGTGTAGTCTGCGTTGCCGTCGGCGAGCATGCGCACCTTGCCCCCGCTGCCGAGTTGACTGCCCCAGGCGCCCATGACAAAGGCGTCGTTCACCGAAAGGCACCAGATTTCGTCGACACCCTTGGCCCGGAGCTCATCGGATCGCGCGACGTAACCGGGAACGTGCTTGGCCGAGCAGGTGGGTGTGAACGCCCCGGGCACGCCGAAGATCACGATGCGCTTGCCTCTTGCGTCGTCCTGCACTGACACGGTCACCGGCCCCGCCGGACAACCCGGTGCCGCCACCTGGTTCATTTCCATCAGGATGCCTGGCGGAAGCTGCTCACCTGGCTTGATCATCATTCCCATTCCCTCCAGCGTCTCGGGCGAATCGATGGCGCATATTCTTCCATGACTGCGAATTGCTTCAAAACCCCATTGTCCCTAGACTTAACGCCGTGAAGGCAGGTTAGGGAGACCCGCCCGGAGTTTCATGTTCAAGCTGCTGCGCTACTTTTCCATCGCCAGTCTGATCTCGATCGTGATCGCATCGGTGCTGCTCGGCGTGCTGTACCGGGAGCTCGCGATACGAAATCTCATCGAAATGGGCGAGGACCACAACGTGGACATGACCCGGGCGTTCGCCAACACCTTGTGGCCCATGGTGGAACCCGTGGTGCAGGCGTCCAACAGGCTTTCTGGCGAGGAACTGCGGGCCATGCCTGAGATCCGCCGGCTGCACGACGCCATTTACGCGGAGGCGCGCGGTCTCTCCGTGGCCAAGATCAAGGTGTACAACCTGAGCGGGCTGACATCCTACTCCAGCGAGGAGCGCCAGATCGGCGAGGATGCAAGCCGCAACGAGGGCGTTCGGCGCGCCCTCAAGGGGGGTGTGGCGAGCGAATTGGTCTATCGCGATACCTTCAGCGCCTTCGAGCAGACCATCGAGCGCACCAACCTGATTTCCACCTACATGCCGATCAGGGCGCCGGGCTCGGAGCGCATCGAGGCGGTGTTTGAGCTGTACGACAACGTCACGCCCCAGGTGGAGCGTATACGGCAGACCCAGGTCGTCGTGATCGCCGGCCTGCTGGTCGTATTTTCACTGCTTTACGGAGTGCTGTTTCTCATCGTGCGCCGCGCGGACGGCATCCTGCGGCGTCAGGAGGACGAGCGGCGCCAGAACGAGGAGAAGCTCCGCGAGAGCGGAGCGGCCCTGACCCGCACCCAGTTCGCGGTGGACAACGCCGCCGACATGGTGTTCTGGACCGATCAACGGGGCGGGTTCACCTACGCCAACGAGAGCAGCTGCCGGAGACTCGGGTACTCTCGCGCCGAAATGCTCGGGATGAGCGTTTGGGACATAGACCCGAACTACCCGCAGGAAGCGTGGCCGGCGGTTTGGCAGCGGCTGCAGCGGGAAGGCCAGCTGCGCATCGAAACCTCTCATCGCGCAAGGGACGGCGAGATCTTCCCAGCCGAAGTCAACGTCAAGCATGTGAGCTACGAGGGAGAGGAGTTTGCCTGCGCGTTCGGGCGCGACATCAGCGAGCGGCGGCGGGCGGAGTCCGAGCTGGTAGCGGCGAAGGACGCGGCCGAGGCGGCCAGCCGCGCCAAGGCCCAGTTTCTCACCAACATGGGGCACGAGCTGCGCACGCCGCTCAACGCGGTTCTCGGGATGACGGACCTGACCCTGATGGAGGGATCGCTTTCGCGGGAGGTGCGGGACAACCTGCAGACGGTGCGCGCCGCGGCGAACGACCTGCTCAACATCATCAGCGGCGTGCTGGATTTCTCGGAGATCGAGGCCGGCAATCTGACTCTGGCCGCAGAACCGTTCTCGCCCCGGGAGGCTCTCGAAGCGGAGGTAAGGGCCGCGGCGCTGCGGGCGAGGGAGAAGGGGCTTGAACTCGGCCACTCGGTGACGGCGGAGGTTCCGGAAGTGGTTATCGGCGACGGCGGGCGGCTGCGCCAGGTCCTGCGCAATCTTCTGGACAACGCCATCAAGTTCACCGATGCCGGGAGCGTGACCGTGGTCGCGACGACCCTTCCGGCGGCGGCCGGCGAGACGGAACTTTATTTCACGGTCGCGGACACCGGGCCCGGTATTTCCGAAGCCCAGCAGGCCCTCGTGTTCGAGGCGTTCGTCCAGGCGGATGGCTCGCCCACCCGCAAACACGGGGGGACGGGTCTTGGACTCACCATTTGCGCCCACCTGGTGCAATTGATGCACGGACGCATCTGGGTGGAAAGCGCCGCCGGGCGCGGCAGCAAGTTTCACTTCACGGTTCGACTGCCGGTCGCAGGCTCCGGTCGCGCTGGTTGAGGCGTCTCTGGTGTCGGCGCGATAACCGGTGGCTCAAGCGGGCTCTGGGCCGGCGCGGTGCTAGCGGCCTGTCCAGTTGATCTCCCGCGCCGTATGGGGACCGATCAGCGCATAGTTGAGGCTGACGGGCTGGACCGCGCCGGTCTCTGTCACGGGAATCCGTCCGCCCATGATTTCGGCGTGGGACTGGGGGTGCAGAGGGATCCGGTCGGGTTCCGCATAGCCCTCGGGAAACAGCGGCAGATTGGTGGCGGGATCGTACTTGTCGCTGGCTCCCAGGGTGTGCAACAGCTCGTGAGCAATGACGACATTGTTCTCCGCGGTCATGGCGGGGTCGGCGTAGACGTTCACCACCCCCAGCAGACCGTTGCGCAATCCCGTGGAGTGGGAAAGCGGCGAGTCCCGGTTAGGATCGAAATACAACAGGAACATCCGCACCTGGGGTCCCGGTCCCCCGGGGTCCGAGTTGCGCCATGCCCAATAGCGCAGGCGCAGGCTCCACCAGGCCACGGCCAGGGGATTCCCTGCCTGAGGGAGCGGGGGCGGATGCGCCTGGATCTCCGGACCGAGCCTTACCTCGATGGAAGCCCTGTCGCCCAGCCCGTGGCGGCGGGCTTCTCTCTGCATGAAGGCTTCGACGGGTCTCAAGACTTCGGCATTCAGCCCGCGGATATGGGCCGAGGCCGCCTCGCTGCCGTCCCCGTTGATGGGGTAGAGATTCACAGGCAGGGTGTATTTCCATTCCACCGATGCGACACGGGTGCGCCAGACCCCGAGGGCAACCGACACCAGGATGAAGAGGAGGATCGCGACCCGGACCGCCCGCAGCATTGTCCTAGTTGCGACTGAATGCGCACCGGCGCCGGCGCGCGGGACGGCCGGCAGTGGTAAGATACGCGCCGGCCTGGCCGCGGCCGGAGAACGTAGAGGGCAGAATCATGTACGAATCGGATCTTACCAAGTTTATGCGGGAGTTCCTGGAGAAAAACCCCGAGGTGGTGGAAAAGCAGAAACTCGCCCGGGCTACCTGGTGGGACACCAAGCTGGATCCCCAGGAGCGTAACGAGTGGGAGGAGTCGCAGCTTCCCCAGCCTTCCTACCAGTACTACCAGAATCCCTGAAGCATCCTTGGTGCGCCCGCGGAGCCTAGGTGATCAGCAGGGTAAGGCGCGTGTCCCCCCGCAGCAGGGATAGCGCCAGTCGGCCCGTGACGGCAGAAAGTGCCTGAGTGAAGTCCTGCACCGACCGGATCTTCTGCCGGTTCACCGCGTAGACCACATCGCCCGGGCGCAGGCCCGCGCGGTAAGCGGGACTGCCGCGTTCCACGCGCGTGACCACCACACCCTCCACCCGCCCGTGGGCCGGCATTCCGGGCTCGATGTCGGCGAAGGTCGCGCCGGCGAGCACGGGCACCCGCTGCCCCACGGCGCCTGATACCGCGGGCGGCTCGCCTACCACCGCCCTGATCGTCATGGTCCTGCCGCCCCGGAGAACCTGGAACTCCACGCTCTCGCCGATGGGCACCAGTCCTACTTTGTTGCGCAGGTCGCCGGAACCGCGCACCCGTCGCCCGTTGGCCCCCACCACCACGTCCCTCACCTTGAGGCCGGCTTTCGCCGCGGGGGACTTGGGCTCGACCCCCACAATCACGGCGCCCTCGGTTTGCGAAAGGCCTAACGACTCCGCCAGATCCGGGGTGAGGTCCTGGGTCTCGACGCCGAGCAGGCCCCGGCGCACCTCGCCGAAGCGGATGATCTGTCCCATCACGGCCTGGGCCATGTTGATCGGGACGGCGAAGCCAATGCCCACGTTGCCGCCGGCGGGACCGATGATGGCGGTATTGATGCCCACCAAAGATCCACCGTGATCTACCAGCGCGCCACCCGAGTTTCCGGGATTGATGGAGGCGTCGGTCTGGATGAAATCCTCGTAACCCTCGATGTCCAGCCCGCTGCGCCCGAGGGCGCTCACGATGCCGGAGGTGACCGTCTGGCCCAGGCCAAAGGGATTGCCGATGGCCAGCACGTGGTCCCCCACCTCCAGGGAATCCGAGTCGCCGAGGCGGATCGCTTTGAGCTTTTTCGCCTCGATTTTGAGCACGGCGATGTCGGTGCCCGGGTCGCTGCCGATGAGTTTCGCCTCGAATTGCCTGCGGTCCTTCAGGGTGACGATGATCTGGGTGGCATCCTTGACCACGTGGTGGTTGGTGAGCACATGCCCCTTGTCGGCGTCCACGATGACGCCGGACCCGGCGCTGATCTGGGGCCTCGGCTTTTCCGGCAGGTTGAAAAAGCGCCGGAAGAACGGATCCTGGTAGAGGGGATTGCTCTCCAGAGGAGACGGGGAGATGACGGCGATGTTGACCACCGCCGGTGTCACCTCCTTGAGCACGGGAGCCAGGCTCGGCAATCCGTTGCGGTTGGGCGGCGCCTGGGCCGCGGCGCCTGCCGGCGCCAGGGACGAGATGGCTATCAGGCCGGCAATCAGCGCCCCCGAAGCCCTCCTTATTCCCATTCCGGGGTGCCGCGGCCTACCGGGCCCGGCGGGGTGCCGCCGGCGAGCGCCCAGGAAGCCCTGCTTCGACACCTCTGGAGCCGCTAGCCGCGGCTGCCCGGGGGTTGCGTACTCGACCACCGGGATGGCCGCTTAATGATAGACGACCCGCTGGGTGAGCAAGGGTTCGAAACCGCTCAAAAACTCGTCCACTGACTCCACGCTCGGGCTGTCTGCGATCACGGATTGAATGGAGTCGCGGAAATTCTTGGCGCTCTCCCCCTGGAGGAAGGTGCCGAGGCCCGTTTCCTTGTCGACAAGTTCCACCCCTTCTTCCACCGGGTAGTCCACCACGTAGAAGTGGTCGCTGTTGTAGACGACGTTCATGCCTTGAGCGGTCATGGAGCAGATCCTTTCGGGGCCTGGAGGCCAAATCGTTTCTTCCTGATTCAATATCGGCCCTGCAGGCCGCAGTTTCAAGGGGTTTGAGCGGCAAAAAAAGACCCGGTTCCCACCGGGTCATCTCCAGCCAACAGGCCTCAAGCAACCTTCAGCAACCGGCGTTGCGCCTGCTCGACCTTCGGCAGTCTGATTTCGAGGACCCCTTCCTTGAACTCGGCCGAGGCGCCCTCGGATTTCACCGCCGCCGGCAGGCGAACCGCGCGCGTAAACGCGCCCCGCGAGATTTCGCAGCGATAATATTCGCCTTTCTCTTCTTTCTCCTCACGGGCCGCCTCTCCCTTGATGGTCACCGTGTCCCCGGTGATGGACACTTCCAGGTCTTCCTTCCTCACGCCGGGGACCTCGGCGCGCACCAGCACCTCCGCGTCGCGGTCAATCACGTCAACTTTCGGCAGCTTGCCCTCGAACGGCAGCCCCAGCTCCGTCAACCAGGGGCGTTCCCACCGGAACGGCAGGAGCCAGCCGCGGGGCAGGATGCTCTCGAACATGCGATCCACTTCCTCGAACGGACCCGGGTGCCGCATTACCGGCTTCATCTCGGGTTCTTTCCTGATGGGGATCGCCGCGGGTTTTTTGCCTTCTTTTTTCATGGCGTTCTCCTTCATCTTCGTTGCTCACATCCTCGTGCAAGTGAAGCGCGAGGAACCGAAAACCTACTTCCCAATTAATTATAGTTACCCCCGGCCAAGGCCTATCGACCGGGAAGTAAAATGTTTTTATGTGGTGCCGGTGTTTTCTTCATGCCGAAAACGGGGATTTGGAAGGCGCTGCGGCGACGGTTTTCCGAAGCAGGCGTCGTGGCATCCCCGGTAAGTCTCCGGTCAATTCACTCAAAAACCGCCGAAAGCCGCTACCGCGGCCCCGAGGAATTCTTCAACAGGCTGCTAGCCCTGGGCGACGATCAGGGGCACCCGCATTTCTTCCTGGCTCAGGCCCCCGTGGTGGCCGATGTGCAGGTGCCGGCGCTCGCCCAATATCCAGTCCTTGATCGCGTAGCCGTCCTTCATGAGCAGGACGTAATGCCCGATGCGCTCGGCGAGCCGCGGATGGGGCTCTCCCAGCCCGAACCACCCTCGTTCCAGGATTTGCGCGCTGGGATAGGCCTGAGCGCAGTGTCCGAGGGGTCCTTGCAGGTAATCCTCGAACGCCCGCCCTTGATCCGGGTGGACATAGCAGAAAGTTACCCGGCGCTCTCCCGAGAGCGGCAGAACCATGCTTTCCGCCAGGCGCGGGTGGTTGTCCAGGTCGATGGTATTTTCGGGGCGCACGTCGGTGAATCCGTGGTCCGCAGTGACGATGACCGTGGTATCGCTACCCGCAATGGAGTCCAGGAACTGGCCAAAGGCCCGATCCACCATCGCCAGCAGGCCGGCCACCTGGGGACTGTCGATGCCGAAGACATGGGCGAGGGCGTCCAACTCCGAGTAATAGGCGTAAACATACTTCGGCTTGGGCCCGGAGCTCACGATGCCGCGAATCTCGTCGAACATCTCCGCCAACTTTCCGTAACTGCGGCGCTCCGCCTTGCCGCAATGGAGCACATTGAAGTCTGAATTGGCAATCTCCCTCGGGGATACCACGAAACTTGGTACCGGCAGGCCGTTGAAGAAGGATGCCGCCGAGAAGATCCGGGAGGGCACGATGCCGTTCTGCCGCAGGCTCGCGCCATAGCGGCTGCGGAAAGGCAGTACGGCCACCACGCTGCCCACCTCCTTGAGATAGGTGAACCAGCCCACCAGCCCGTGCTGCTGCGGGGCAACCCCGGTGAGGAAGGCGGTGACCGCGGTGGCGGTGGTGGAGGGAAAGACCGAGGTCATGCCGCCCCGCAGGTGGGCCGCGAGCGTCGTGCGGCCTCCGGCGCGGCGCAGGTAGCTCTCCCCCAGGCCGTCAATCACCAGCAGCACAAGGTTGCGACGGCCGCGCAGCGCTTCGGGGGGGAGCAGCGAGAGCGGGGGGTAGATACCGGGCGGGCCGCCCAGGGCCTCCCTTATGGACGCCATGAGGTTGACGATGCTGCCGCCGCGATAGTCGGGAAGAATGATGCCCGGCGGATCTGATTCGGGTCCCATCACCCGAATGCTAACCAAATGACGAAGCTGCGGCCATGGGCGGCGATTGCTTCCTTCCGGGCGCCGCCGTGGCTAACATAGGCGACAACACGGAGAACGTGAGCCGATGCTCGAGCAAGACGTAGTGTTTCTCGACTTGGAAACCACCGGCGCCAGCGCCAGCCACGACCGCATCACGGAGATCGGAATGGTGGAGGTGGCGCGGGGGCGGCAGGCCAGGGAGTGGAGTTCGCTGGTCAATCCGGAAACCCGGATTCCTCCCGCCATCGAAGCGCTTACCGGCATCACCAACGAGATGGTGCGGGAAGCGCCCACGTTTGAGAGCCTCAGCCGGGAACTCCTGGAGCGGCTCGAGGGTAAGCTCATCGTGGCCCACAACGCGCGCTTCGATTACGGGTTCCTGCGCAACGAGTTCCGGCGCGTGGGTCGGCGCTACCAGTCCCGCGTCCTGTGCACGGTGAGACTTTCGCGCCGTCTCTACCCCGAGCACCACCGGCACAATCTGGACACCCTCATCGAGCGCCATGGCCTGGCCTGCAGCGGACGGCATCGGGCCCTGGGCGACGCTCGCGTCCTCTGGGATTTCGTGCAGAAGGTTTACGGGGAGCGGGACCGGGCGGAGGTGGATCGCGCCGTTGCCGAGCTGCTGAGAGCCCAGGCCGTGCCGCCGAACCTCGCGGCGGAGGTGGTGGACGATCTTCCCGAGTCTCCCGGCGTCTACGTGTTCTACGGGGAGAGCGACCTGCCCTTGTATGTGGGCAAGAGCGTGAATCTCCGTTCACGGGTGCTTTCGCACTTCACCGGGGACGCGCGACTCGGCAAGGACATGCGGCTGTCCCAACAGGTGCGGCGTCTGGAGTGGATCGAGACGGTAGGGGAGCTGGGAGCCCTGATCCAGGAGGCGCAGCTGGTGAAGAAGCTTACCCCGGTGCACAACCGGCGCCTTCTGCGCAGCGCCGATCTCTGCGCCTACCGTTTCCGCCCCGGCGACGATACCCGGCCGGTGCTGGTGAGCGTGCGGGAAATGGACCTCGGGGAACTGGAGCATGTTTTCGGCGTGTTCCGCAGCAAGCGCGATGCCGTCAATACCCTGCGGGGGATCGCCGAGGGCCATGGCCTCTGTCCCCGGCGTCTGGGTCTCGAGTCCGGCAACGGACCGTGCTTTTCGCATCAGTTGAAGAAATGCCGGGGAGTTTGCGCCGGAAAGGAAAGCGAGGAGCGCCACGATCTGCGGCTGCAGGCGGCCCTGACTGCGCTGCGGATCAGGAGCTGGCCTTTCCGCGGAAGGATCGGGGTGCGGGAGACGGATCCCTGGACCGGCCGCAGCGAGGTTCATCTGTTGGACCGCTGGTGCTACCTGGGCACGGTGCGCTCCGACAACGAGCTGTTTGACGCGGCGGAGGTGGGGAACCGGCCGGCATTCGATCTCGATACCTACAAGATTCTGACCCGGTGGCTGGAGCGCCACCGGGGCAAGGCTGAGCTGATCGACCTGGCCTGAGCCCTGCCGACCTACTGGTCGGCCTCTTCCTGGATGGGGGAGCTTGCCCTGCGGTAGGGAAGGGTCCTGCCCGCCTTCACGTGTTCCTGGGCCTCCTCCATGACCTGTGCCATGAAATTGTAGGCGGCTGCCCAGGCATCCCGCACCTCCGGCGTGAATTCCGGTCCCAGCGCCTCGCCTAGCGTGTCGAGCAGCGCGGTGCGGAACGTGTCGTAGTCCTCGGTGGTCACGCCGTAGGCGGCATGACGGCGGCCGAGGTCATATATGATGGGGACCAGTTGCTCCTGATAATCCAGGGTGCGGACGATAAGATCGATCATGGAGAACAGGGCGCCGCCTTGATCCCGGGGGGCAGTACGGAATAACCCTTCCAGGCGCGGGTCCAGTTCAAACAACCGCCGGTAGAAGCGGAAGCCGATCTGCCTGGAATCGCTGGCAATCGGGGCGAAGCTCCGCTTCACGAGGCCGATCTCGTTCGGGGTCATGGCGTGCGGGTCAAAATTCGGGGGCATGGGGCGTGAGCGTAGCGTTAACCAGTAGGGGGGGCAAGGCGGGGCCGGAGCCCGGCGGTTAGCAGTCCGGGCCTTCGCATTGGAAGCCGTAGAAAGTGGTGTTCAGGTAGGCGGTGACGTCGTTGACGTCTTCCGGTTGCCAATTGAGCCCGGTGTTGGACTGCCAGCGCGCTACCTGGCGGCGCAATTCCTGGTAAGACTTGGCGACCCGGGATTCCCGTTTCGCGACGCTTTCGTCGTGGCAGCCCTGGCAGAAGGTGCCATGCAGAAGCCTTCCGCGCTCGGGATCCGCCGCCTGCGCCCCCGTAAGCGCTGCGGCCAGGCAGACGGCGCCTAGTGCGCCTCGTTTCCACATTGAGGGTCTCCTTTCAGTTTTTCCAGATTCATCTGGATCATTTCCAGTTCGGCCACCAGGCGCTTGTGCGCCGGATCCGCGCGGGCGATCCGCAGGCAGTGGCCAACGATTCCGTCCAGCTCCTCGGCGCTGTGCTCCTCGGTCCCGTCCAGCAGATCCGCCATGGCCGCGAGTCCCAGCTCCCTGGCGCGGGACATCAGATCCCGCAGCATCGAGTCCACCGCGGGCCGGCTAAGGTTCGTGAATAGCTTGAGGGTATCTTCCTCGGTCATGGCGGCCTCTTTCGGTTATTGTCATGGGTGAAAGCACTCAGCGCGAGCCCAGCTGTTCGTAGAGGCGCGTCACGTTTTCCATGCTCTGCAGAATGGATTCGCTGGAATCGGCAACCACCAGACGGTAAGACGCGTAGCTGCTGTCCTGGGCCAGGGCATTCAGGAACCATTCCCACTGCAGCGCGACCGACTCGAGTTCATCCTGCACCTGCCCGGTGCTCTCGGGCGCGGAGCGCAGCGTCGCCAGGGCGCCGGAAAATTCGTTCCGGGCGGAGTCCATCTGGTCCTGCACCACCGGGGTGTCGAATCCCCAGGCCATGAGCATGTACAGCTTGGCAAGCCGCTGAGAGAGCATGCGCTGGCGCCCTGAGATGTTGACGAGGCGTCCCACGACGCTGCGGGACTGGGACTGGAGTTCCAGGGTGAGCCGGTGCGCGGCGGCGAGCAGGTCTTCCCCCTCGCGGGAGAGCGCTTCGCAACCCTCCCGACTGGCGCTGCCCATGGCGCTTTGCTTGAACGGCTTCCAGGCAGATTCCAGCTGGGCCACCGATTCTTTAACGGCGGGGGTGGGCGTGACTCGCCGGAGTTCTCCGAGTTGGGCCTCGAACAGGGCCACGGCCTCCGCCAACTGCTTCTCCGAGGACGAGGGCATCACGCCGAGACCCTTCTGGCAATAGGCTTTCACGATGCGCTGGCTGAGCATCCGCTGCCGTCCCGCCTTGTTGATGGCGGCAGCCATGGTTAAGTCGGCCGCGCCGGCGTCGGTCCAGGTCAGCGCAAGCCCGAGGCAGATTGCTCCAAGCAGGCCGGTGATGCGCTTCAATATCATTTCATCCCCCTTCAGAATCCTGCCAGACCTGTGGCGCGCAGGGCGCTCATGATCTGGTCGTTGGCTTTCTCCATGTTCTTGATGGCTCCGGGGTAATCCCCGGTCTTGGCGAGCTTCTCTGCCTCTGAGCGCAGGCGGAAGCTTTCTTCCAGGTATCGGTCGAGCAACTGCTTCCGCCCGGGGTCAACCTTGCCTTCCTTGATCATCATGTCCACCAGCATCTCGTTGCTCTGGTGCCGCTTCTGCTCGTAGGCATACTCGTCGGCCGGGGTCTCGAACTTGAGCTCGTGGGTTACGGTCTCTCCCGCGCGAAGTTCGGAGATGGTGGCCACCGAGATTCCGTATGCCTGGGAGATGGCCCTCTGGGCATCGGCGTGGCGGTTAGCCGCCGTGAGACTGGTGGCTTCCGCCACCAGTGCGTCGATGCGCTGGAGGGCCGTGGCGCCTTTCGCGTCGTTCTTGCTCTTCAGCGCCTCCACGATGGACGCCCGGTAGGAAGCCACTTCCTGCATCGTTTCGTTGTTGCGGTTGCGCTGGGCCGCATCCGGCGGCGGAGCGGCGCTGCGGCTGGCCTTCAGGGACGCGGCGGATGAAGCCCGCAGGGCCTGGTCCAGCAGGGCCGCCGACTTGAGGGTGTCATTGGCTTGCAGGGCCGCGCGCGCTTCCTCCAAGCCCTGGCGGGCCTTGGCGGCGAGGGAGGCGGCTTCGGGATCGCCGCTTGCCGCGGCCTGGGCGAGCTTGGGCGAATTGAGCACGACCTCGAGGAGTTTGAGCTTCTGCTCGATGACCGCCCGATCGGGGACTGCCTCCGGCGCCTGGGCCAATGCCGGGGAGCAGGCAAGGGCGGCGCTGGCGGCCAAAATCCCCGCCATGGACCGCCAACGCCCGGCTCCGCGCCAGCCGGGCTGCGCCCGCGTCCCCATCCGTCCCCCCAGCTGCCTCAAGTCCCTGATATCCCAATGCTAACCATCGAGGTCCCGGGTTACAAGTGCGGCGCCCGGGAAACCGCGCCCGGAGCCAAATTTTGCTATATTGAGGGGCGCTCGATTTAACCGCGGGAACTTTTAATTTGAACGCGTCCGAGGACACCGTTGAAATAAGGGCCAGGATCCACGAGCTCCAGCTGGAGCACAGGGATCTTGACCAGGTGATCGGCCGGCTCTCGGAGTCTCCCTATCCCGACCAGCTCCAGTTGCGGCGTCTGAAGAAGCGCAAGCTGCTGCTCAAGGACATGATCACCCAATTGGAAATGTCCCTGGTGCCGGATATTCCGGCCTAGGTCCGTCTAGGGCCGCCGCAGGTCAGCCAACTCCCGGAATTGCTCCAGGGCTTCGGGATTGGCCAGCGCTTCCATGTTTTTCACCGGCTTCCCGTGCACCATGTCGCGCACGGCCAGTTCCACGATCTTGCCGCTCTTGGTGCGGGGGATGTCGGCGACCTGGATGATCTTGGCCGGGACGTGGCGCGGGGTGGCGTTGGCGCGGATGGTCTCCTTGATGCGCGCCACCAGAGGCGGATCCAGGTTGAGGCCCTCCCGCAAGCGCACAAAGAGCACGATCCGCACGTCGTTGTCCCAATCCTGGCCGATTACCAGGCTCTCCACCACCTCCTCCAGCTTTTCCACCTGACGGTAGATCTCGGCGGTGCCAATGCGCACCCCGCCCGGGTTGAGCACCGCGTCCGAGCGGCCATAGATGATTACCCCGCCGTGTTCCGTGAGCTCCACGTAGTCCCCGTGGCACCACACGCCGGGGAAGCGCTCGAAGTAGGCCGCCCGGTACTTGGCGCCGTCCGGGTCGTTCCAGAACCCGATGGGCATGGACGGGAAGGGCGCGGTGCATACCAACTCCCCCTTTTCGCCGCGCACCGGGCGGCCGGCCTCGTCGAACACTTCCACCTTCATCCCAAGACCCCGGCACTGAATCTCGCCGCGCCAGACGGGCAGCAGCGGATTTCCCAGTACGAAGCAGGAAATGATGTCGGTGCCGCCGGAAATGGATGAAAGGCAGACGTCCCCCTTGATGCTTCCGTACACGTAGTCGAAGCCCTCGGGAACCAGCGGGCTGCCCGTGGACAGGATTGTCTTCAGAGTCCCCAGGTTATGGCTGTGAGCCGGGACCAGTCCCAGCTTGCGCGCCGAGTCGAGGTACTTCGCCGAGGTGCCGAAGACGGTGATTCCTTCTGCGTCCGCGAAATCGAACAGGATGGTGCCTGAAGGGTGGAACGGAGAGCCGTCGTAGAGCATCAGCGTCGCCTCCGAGGCGAGCCCGGACGCCAGCCAGTTCCACATCATCCAGNNGCCGCAGGTGGTGAAGTAGAACAGGCGCTCGCCGGGCTTCACGTCGGCGTGGAGGCGGTGCTCCTTCAGATGCTGGAGCAGGGTGCCGCCTGCCCCGTGCACGATGCACTTGGGAACGCCGGTGGTGCCCGAGGAGTAGAGGATGTAGAGGGGGTGGTCGAAAGCCAGGCGTTTGAACGGGATCTCCGCCGGCGCGTGAGGCGCCAGGAATTCGCCCAGCAGTTCGGCCCTGGCTATTCCGCCGATCTTGGGCGCGGGGTCCAGGTAGGGAACAACCACCACCCTTTCCACGGTCGGCAGGGAATCGGCGATCCGGGTGAGTTTAGCCAGGCAATCAACGGGCTTCCCGTTGTACCAATAGCCATCCACCGCGAACAGCACCCGGGGCTCGATCTGCCCGAACCGATCTAGCACGCCCTGCACCCCGAAATCCGGGGAGCAGGAGGACCAGACCCCGCCCAGGCTCGCCGCTCCCAGCATGGCAATCACTGCCTCGGGCATGTTGGGCAGATAGCCGGCCACGCGGTCGCCCGCGCCCACGCCCACGCCCTGCAGCGCCTGAACTAACCGGGACACCTGGTCATGGAGTTCTCCATGGGACAAGGTTCTCTGCACCCGATTTTCGCCCCAGAACACCAGCGCCGAGGACGAGTCGTGCCGCCGCAGCAGGTTCTCCGCGAAATTGAGGCGGGCCTCGGGGAACCAGCGCGCGCCCGGCATGCGCTCGCCATGGATCAGAACGGCGTCGCCGCCCCGTTCCCCGATGACGCCGCAGAAATCCCAGATCGAGGACCAGAACTGGGCCGGCTTCTCGATGGACCACTGATAGAGGGCGGGGTAATCCGGCACCGGAATTCCCCAGCGCCGGCGTGCCTCCTCCGTGAACCGCGTGAGATTGGCTCCGGCCACCCGCTCCACGGAGGGATGCCACAGGGGGGCGGCGGCCACCGTCAGTCCTCCCGCCGCAACTGCGGAAACAGGATAACGTCTCGGATACTCGGGCTGTCGGTGAGCAGCATCACCAGGCGGTCGATGCCCACCCCTTCGCCGGCCGTGGGCGGCAGCCCGTGCTCCAGGGCGCGAATGTAGTCGGCGTCGTAGTACATGGCCTCCTGGTCCCCGGCCTCCTTCTGCCTGGCCTGGGCCAAAAAGCGCTCGGCTTGGTCCTCGGGGTCGTTGAGCTCGGAGAAGCCGTTGGCGATCTCCCGTCCGGCGATATAGAGCTCGAAGCGCTCCGTGATATTCGGATTGGAGTCGCTGCGGCGGGCCAGGGGGGATACGTCGGCCGGGTAATCCACGATGAAAGTGGGCTCGAACAGCTTCTCCTCGGTGGTTTCCTCGAATAGGGTGAGCTGCAGCCCGCCAACGCCGTCCTGGGGCCTGTATTTCACCTTCAGGCGTTCGAACTCGGAAACCAGGAATTCGCGGTCGGCGAGCCGGGCATCGGTGTATTCAGGGTGGTGGCGCTGCAGCGCCTCGCTCACGGTGAGGCGGGCGAAGGGCTTGCCGAGGTCCATGTCCCGTCCCTGGTAGGTGACGCGGGTGGATCCGAGCACGGACCGGGCCACGTCCCGCAACATGGTCTCGGTGAGGTCCATGAGATAGCGGTAGTCCTGGTAGGCCTCGTAGAACTCGAGCANNAGCCGCTTGAGGTAGAGCTCGGGCGCGATGCGCAGAAACAGCTCCATGTCCAGGGCGTTGTGGTGGGTCAAGAAAGGCCGCGCGGCGGCGCCGCCCGGAATCGGGTGCATCATGGGCGTTTCCACCTCCAGGTAGCCCCGCTTCACGAAAAAATCCCGGATGGCCTGGACGATGCGGGAGCGGACCATGAAAGTGCGGCGCGCTTCGTCGCTGGTGATCAGATCCAGGTAGCGCTGCCGGTATTTCTGCTCAGTGTCGCTCAAGCCATGGAACTTCTCGGGCAGCGGCCGCAAGGCCTTGGCCAGCAGGCGCACCTCGTCCACCTTCACCGAGAGTTCACCGGTCTTGGTCTTGAACAGGGTACCCCGTGCGCCCAGCAGGTCGCCCAGGTCGAAATGCTTGAAGGTCTCATAAGACTCCTCACCGACGGCGTCCCGGGCTACGTAGAGCTGGATGCGGCCGCTCATGTCCTGGAGCGTGGCAAAGCTCGCCTTCCCCATGACGCGCTTGAGCATCATGCGCCCGGCCACCGCCACGTTTACCGGGTCGCCCTCGAACGCATCATGGGCCTTGGGACCGTGGACGGCGTGGAGATCGGCGGCCAGGCTGTCGCGACGGAAGTCGTTGGGGAACGCCGGGCCGCGCTCCCGCAGCGCCCGCAGCTTTCCGCGTCGCTCCTCGAAGATCTGGTTGGTGTCCTGCGGTTCCTGCTTCTGCTCGCTCATGTTTCAACCCCTGGTCGTGAACCACAAGGCACGGACATAACGAATAAGGCAATGAGACGCAAAGAACGCTGAGGATGCCGAGGAAATTTGGGACGAAATGTTCGAATCTCCTGCTTTGCGGACTTCGCGTTGAATGACTTGGTCTTTTCTGGACCTCTGTGTCTCGGTGGCGAAACCTACACGCCCTGCTTCAGGCTGGCGGTGATGAAATCGTC
>DKBC01000129.1 GCA_002451065.1 Betaproteobacteria bacterium UBA6910 | reverse complement strand
AGGAAGAACTTGACCGCCGCGTACACTCGGTTCGGACCACCCCACACCCCGATGATCAAGAACATCGGGATCAGGCTTGCCTCCCAGAACACATAGAAAAGGATCCCGTCGAGTGCCGAGAACACACCGTTGATGATCCCGGACATGATCAGGAAGGCCCCCATGTACTGGGAAACCCGCTCCTTTATCACCTCCCACCCGGCGATAACCACCAACGGCGTAGTAAAGCAATTCAGCAGGATCAAAGGCAGCGCGATACCGTCGATACCCAAGTGGTAATAAACGTTGAAGCGCTCCACCCAGATTGCGCGCTCCACAAACTGCATGTCCACGCCATTGGGATCGAACTGCAGGTAGAGCGGCAACGCCACCAGGAACCCGGCGACCGCACCAATCAGCGCGATCCAGCGCGCCGCGGCGGCGTTACGGTCCTTCCCCGTCGCCAGGACGGCAATCCCCGCGAAGATCGGCAGCCAGATCACCACGCTGAGCAGAGGAAAGCCCAAAAGTGTCTCCCTTTACTTATTGCCTATCCGACGGCGACCCGCGCCGCCGGCGTCATTGTCCAAGCCACTCCCGGAGCGTCAGGAACACGAATACTCCGATGATCATGGCGAACGCGTAATGATAGATGTAGCCCGACTGGAGATGCCGGGCGACCGAGGAAAACCAACCCACCACGCGGGCGGAGCCATTGACCATCAGGCCGTCAATGACCCCGACGTCCCCAACCTTCCACAGGCCATTGCCCAAGGCGCGCGCCCCGCCCGCAAACAGCCATTGATAGAGCTCGTCGAAATAGTACTTGTGGTCAAGCAGGGCGTAGATCGGACGGAAGCGCCGGGCCACCGCATCCGGCAGGTCGGGACGCCTAATGTAGAAGAACCAAGCAGTGACGATGCCGCCCACCGCCAGCCAGAACGGAAGTGTCTGCAGCCCGTGCAGCCCCATGGCCGCGGCGCCGTGGAAATGCTCCTTCATGGCCTCGATGGTGTCGTTCTGCGGCAGCACCTTGATCGCGTCTCCGAAGAAATTGCCGAAGAGCATCGAGCTGATGTAGGCATATCCGGTGTAGATGCTGGGCACCGCGAGCGCCACCAGAGGCAGCCAGACCACCCAGGGACTCTCCCTGGGCTCACCGTGCCCATGTCCATGTGCAGCATCATGAACGTGGTTGTCGTGCCCCCCGGATACATGATGAGCGTTGCCCTCATGAGCTTCGTTCCCTTGCCCGTGCGCCGGCACCTGCCGGAATCGCTCCTCTCCGAAGAAGGTCATGAACATGAGGCGAAAGGTGTAAAGCGAGGTAACGAACACGCAGGATGCCACCGCGAAGTAGGCGAAACCCGCACCCGGGATGGTCGAAAGGCGCGCCGCCTCGATGATTGGCTCCTTCGAGTAAAAGCCGGCCAGCGGCGGGATACCGGCGCTCGCCAGAGCGCCGATCATCATGGTCCCGAAGGTAATCGGCATGTATTTACGCATCCCGCCCATCCGGCGCATGTCCTGTTCGTGGTGCAGGGCGATGATCACCGAGCCCGCGCCGAGGAACAGGAGCGCCTTGAAAAAGGCATGCGTCATGAGGTGGAAGATTGCGCCGGCGTACGCGGAAGCGCCCAGGGCCACCGTCATGTAACCCAGCTGCGACAGGGTGGAGTACGCCACCACCCGCTTGATATCATTCTGGGTGATTGCCACCAGGGCCATGAACAGCGCGGTGATGCCCCCGATCACCAGCACCACCGAACGCGCGGTCTCCGAGAACTCATAGAGCGGGGACATCCGCGCCACCATGAAGATTCCGGCGGTCACCATCGTGGCGGCGTGGATCAGGGCGGAAATCGGCGTCGGGCCCTCCATGGAATCCGGCAGCCACACGTGCAGGGGGAACTGCGCCGACTTGCCCATGGCGCCCACGAACAGAAGCAGGCAGATCACCGTCATCACTAGCCACGGCTTGCCGGTCACGATCTCCATCGTGTCTCCCGACACGTCCGGCGCCCGGGCGAACACCGCGGCGTAGTCGAGGGTTCCGAAGTACACCAGAACCAGCCCGATCCCTAGCAGAAAGCCGAAATCCCCGACCCTGTTGACCAGGAATGCCTTGAGATTGGCGAAAGTGGCGGTCGGCCGCGTATACCAGAAACCGATCAGCAGGTAGGAAACCAACCCCACCGCCTCCCATCCGAAAAACAGCTGGAGGAAGTTATTGCTCATCACCAGCATGAGCATGGAGAAGGTGAAAAGCGAGATGTAGCTGAAGAATCGCTGATAGCCGGGGTCGTCAGCCATGTAACCGATGGTGTAGACATGCACCATCAACGACACGAAGCTCACCACCACCATCATCGTCGCCGTAAGGCGGTCGATCAGGAACCCCACCTCAAAGCGTATTCCCCCTGATGTCAGCCACGTGTAAACGGTGCCGTTATATACCGTGCCGTTGTGCAGAACGTCGAAGAACACCACGAACGCCCCCGCCGTCGCCACGATCATCAGCCCGATGGTGACTCGGTGCGACCAGACACGCCCGATCGCCCAGCCGAACAGCCCGGCGATGAGCGCGCCCAGCAGAGGCGCTAGAGGGATCACGAGGTAGAGCTTCTGCATCGTCGTCACGGCACTAACCCTTGAGGCTGTCCAGATCGTCCACGTTGATGGTTCTCAGATTGCGGAAAAGCACCACCAGTATGGCAAGACCAATGGCGGACTCGGCGGCCGCCACGGTAAGGATAAAGAAGACAAATACCTGCCCCGACGTGTCCCCGAGATAATGGGAAAAGGCGATGAAGTTGGTGTTGACAGCCAGAAGCATGAGCTCAATCGCCATCAACAGGATGATCACGTTCTTGCGGTTGAGGAAAATGCCAACGACGCTGATCGCGAACAGGATCGCGCCCAGAACCAGATAATGAGACAGAGTTAGCATAACGGCTCCCCTTTTTTCCTCGCTGGACGCGCCCTATTTCTCTGATCTTTCCGCAGGCATGGAAATGAGTCGCACCCGGTCCTGGCGCCTCACAATCACCTGCTTCGCCGGATCCTGGTGTTTAGTGCCAGGCCGGCGCCTAAGGGTCAGCGCGATGGCCGCCACGATTGCCACCAGCAGAATGACCGCGGCAATCTCGAAGGGATACACGTACTCCGTGTAAAGCAGCCGGCCAAGGGCCTTGGTATTGCTGTAGTCGGCCGGCTGCGGATGCGGCGCCGGCATCTCCGCCGCACCGAAGGGCTGCCACAGCATGACGCCCATCTCCAGCACCATGATGAACGCCACCAGGGCACCCACCGGAAACCAGCGCCAGAAACCCTCCCGCAGGCGGTCCAGGTTGATATCCAGCATCATCACCACGAAAAGGAACAAAACCATCACTGCGCCGATGTAGACCAGAACCAGGGTGATGGCGAGGAATTCGGCCTCCAGAAGCATCCACAGGCACGCCGCGGTGAAGAACGAGAGCACCAGGAACATGGCAGAGTGAACCGGATTGCGCGCAGTGATCACTCTGAGACCTGCGTATACTAGGACAAGCGAGAAAAGGAAAAAGGCGAATGTCTTGAAATCCATGGTAGCCTCAGCGGTACTTCGCGTCCGCAGCGCGAGCATTCGCGATCTGCTCTTCGTATCGGTCACCGACCGCGAGCAGCATCTCCTTGGTGTAGAGCAGGTCGCCCCGCTTCTCGCCGTGATACTCGTGGATATGCGTCTCGACGATGGAATCCACCGGGCAGGANNCTTGCAGGCGATGCAGCGCTCCTCCCCGTTGGGGTAACGCCGGAGGGCATGAAGTCCCCGAAAGCGCGGGCTCATGGGGGTCTTCTCATCGGGATACTGGACGGTGATCTTGCGGGCGAACAAGTGCCGTCCGGTCAGCATCATGCCCTTCACCAACTCGGTCAGGAGAAAGGTCTTGAAGAAGTCGGAAACGCGCTGGATCACGGCATCAACCCCGGGGGCCCCAAACCCACCAGTCGGTCTGCATCAGGCCGCCCACGACCACGATCCAGATCAGGGTCACGGGAATGAACACCTTCCAGCCGAGGCGCATGATCTGGTCGTAGCGATACCGGGGAAAGGTCGCCCGGAACCACAGAAACAGGAACAGCACAAACGCCATTTTGCCCGCGAGCCAGAAAAATCCGGGGATCCAGGTCAGCGGCGGAATGTCCAGCGGCGGCAGCCAACCTCCCAGGAACATGATCGAGCACAGGGCCGCAACCAGGATCATGTTCGCGTATTCGGCGAGGAAAAACACGGCGAACGCCATGCCGCCGTATTCCACGTGGAATCCTGCCACGATTTCGGATTCGCCCTCCGCCACGTCGAAGGGTGCCCGGTTGGTCTCCGCAACTCCGGCTATGAGGTAGACCAGGAACAACGGGAACAGTGGAATGAAGAACCAAGAGAAAAAGCCGCCGCCCTGCTGCGACTTCACGATCTCCACCAGGTTCAGGCTCTGGGCCGCCATCAGGACGCCGACCAGGGCGAATCCCATTGCGATCTCGTAGGACACGATCTGCGCCGCCGAGCGCAGGCTGCCAAGGAAGGCATACTTGGAATTTGACGCCCAGCCGGCCATCACCACTCCATAAACCCCCATGGACGTGATCGCCATAATGTAGAGCAGCCCCGCGTCCACGTTGGCAAGCACCAGTTCGGGAGAGAAAGGAATCACCGCCCATGCCGCCAGCGCCGGCATGATGGAAAGCACCGGAGCGATCACAAACAGGAACTTATTCGCTCCGCTGGGGACGATGATTTCCTTGAACATCAGCTTGACCGCGTCGGCGATGGGCTGCAGCAGTCCCTTGGGCCCGACCCGGTTCGGCCCAATGCGTACCTGCATGTAGCCGATGACCTTGCGCTCTGCGAGCGTGAGGTAGGCGACGCACAACAGCAAGGGCAGCACGATCACCACGATCTTGACCAGGGCCCACACCGCGGGCCAGGCGCCTCCAAATAGCTGCTCCAGCGCTTCCATATGTCAGCCCGCCATTCGCTGTTGCGCCACGACCTTTTCCGCCGAGACTTCGCCGAACAGCGGTCCGAGCCCCGCCGTCAGCGCGTTGCCCGCCGGAACGCGCAGGCATTCCGCCGGCAGCCGGTCGTCTTGGCGCACCGGAAGTATGGCCTCGCCTGCTCCCTGGCGGACCTTCACGGAATCGCCATCGCGCAATCCAAACCGCGCCATGAGCGCTGCGTTCATCGACACTTCCAGCTGCCCATCCCGGGTCTGCTGCAGCGATGCCGCCCGCCGTACCAGGGGATCCGCATGATGGATCTGCACCTCGCCTATACGCTGGAGCCCCCTCGGCGCTTCGGGCTGCACTCCCAGGGCTGGATCGCGAACCCGATTCTGCAGCCTTCCGGATACGTCAGCCCCATCGCTTAATCCCATCTCTTCGAGCACCTCCTCTACCGAGTTCTGCCCGAAGCCGGCAAGACCTGCCATGTTTCCCAGCACCCGCAGCACCTTCCAGGCGGGCCGACTTTCTCCCACGGGGGTCACCACGCCGCTGAAACACTGGACTCTGCCTTCGGTGCTGACGAAAGTTCCCGCGGTCTCGGTGAATGGAGCGATGGGCAGCAGCACGTCCGCGTAGTCCTGGGCGCGGTGTTTCCAGGGGCTCATGGCAACTACGAATTCGGCACCCTGCATCACTTCCAGCGCACGTGTGGGGTCGTGGCAGTCCAATTCCGGCTCCAGGCCCAGGAGCACGAAGGCCTTGAGCGGGCCGGTCAGCATTTCCGAGACGTTCCTGCCGGCGAGCGCCTCGGCGTGGGGCGGACGAGGCACCGCACCTGCAAGGTACCCTCCCACGCTGTTGGCCGCCTCTCCGAGAAAGCCGAAGCGGGCCCCGGTGACTTCCGCCAGGCACTGGGTGAGCGTATGCAAGTCGGCGTAGCCGGGATGGTGCTGGGCGAGGTTCCCAAGCAGGATCGCGCCGGGCTGCCTCCCGCTCAGGCTCTCAGCGATGCCTTTCGCCGAATCGGACACCGCTAGGCCCTGCACCGCCCGCGCGACAGCGGCGGGCAGGGTCGCGCCCTTGATCTCCGCCGCGGCCTTCGCAACCTGGGCCAGGGCTTGCACCATGGCGCTCGGCGGGACGATCAGCTTGTTCGCGACGGCGCACAGCAGGTCATCGTCCACCGGATTGATCAAATTCAGCTGGCCTCCCCTGCCCACGGCTTGGCGCAGGCGATGGGCGAGGAGCGGGTGATCCTTGCGCAGCGTGCTGCCCACGACCAGCACGCACCCCAGCGTCTGCAGTTCGCCGACCGGCATCCCCAGCCACGGGGCCCCCTGAAGCCCGGGATCGGCACGGAAATCCACCTGGCGCAAGCGGCAATCCACGTTTCCAGAACCGAGGCTCCGCATCAGCTTCTGCAGCAGGTAAAGCTCCTCCAGGGTGCTGTGGGGAGAGGCCAGCGCGCCAATCGAGGCCGCGCCATGTCGTTCCCGGACTTCCTCGAGGCGGCCGGCAACAAACTCCAGCGCTTCCTGCCAGTCGCACTCGCGCCACGCGCCTTCCTTGCGGATCATTGGACGCGTGAGCCGGTCGGGAGAATAAAGGCCCTCATAGGAGAAGCGGTCCTTGTCCGACAGCCAGCACTCGTTGACCTGTTCGTTTTCCCGGGGGAGGACTCGCAGCACGCGCCCGAGCTTGACCTGGGCCACCAGGTTGGAGCCCAGACCGCAATGGGGGCTCACCGAGCGGCGGCGCGACATTTCCCAGGTGCGGGCGGAAAACCGGAACGGCTTGGAGGTGAGGGCCCCGACCGGGCAAAGATCGATGACGTTGCCGGAAAGTTCCGAGTCCACCGTGCGGCTCATGAAAGCCATGATCTCCGAATGCTCGCCGCGGTTAGCCATGCCGAGCTCCATGATGCCGCCAATCTCCTGCCCGAAACGGACGCATCGGGTGCAATGAATGCAGCGGGTCATGTCGGTGGAAATCAAGGCGCCGAGGTTCTTGTTCGAAACCGCCCGCTTCTCCTCTGCGTACCGGGAGCTCACCCCGCCGTAGCCGACCGCCAGATCCTGGAGCTGGCACTCACCACCCTGGTCGCAGATCGGACAGTCCAGGGGATGGTTGATAAGCAGGAACTCCATTACTCCCTTTTGCGCCTGGATCGCCAACTCGGAGCGGGTCCACACCTTCATGCCCTCCGTGACAGGGGTGGCGCAGGCCGGCAGGGCCTTGGGCGCCTTTTCCACCTGAACCAGGCACATGCGGCAGTTCGCGGCAATCGACAGCTTCTTGTGATAGCAGAAGTGCGG
>DKBC01000117.1 GCA_002451065.1 Betaproteobacteria bacterium UBA6910 | reverse complement strand
ACCGCGTTGGTGATGATGTACAGGATCATGGCGCTGAGGTTGGCCGAGTCCAGCAGCACCTTGGGCACCTGCTTGAGGGTCAGGTCCTTGTACACGAACACCGACACCCAGAACGCGTACACCGCGCTCATGGCCGCCGCCTCGGTCGGGGTAAAGATCCCGGTATAGATGCCGCCGATCACCACCACAATCAGCAGCAGCCCCCAGACGCTCTCGCGGAACGCGCGGAAAAGTTCAGGGAAGCTGGCTTTGGGCAACCTCGGATACTTGCGCTTCCAGGCCACGAACCAGGTCACCACCAACAGCAGTCCGGCGAGCAAAAGGCCGGGGATGATGCCGGCGATGAACAGGCGGCCAATGGACGCGTTCACCGTCACCGCGTAGATCACCATCACGATGGAAGGCGGGATCAGGATCCCCAGGCCGCCCGAGGTGGCGATGACGCCCACCCCGAACTTCTTGGGGAAGCCCTGCTTCAGCATGGCCGGCAGCAGGATCGAGCCGATGGCCACCACTGTCGCCGGGCTGGACCCGGACACCGCCGCGAACAGGGCGCAGGCCACCACGCCTCCCAGGGCCAAGCCGCCGTGCAGGTGGCCCACCGTGGCGGTGGCGAAGCGGATCATGCGCCGGGCCACGCCACCATGGGTCAGGAAAGAGCCCGCCAAGATGAAGAACGGGATGGCCATGATCTCGAATTTCTCGATACCGGTGAACAGCTTCAGGGCCACCGACTCCAGGGGCACGTCGGTCATGGTGAACATGAAGGTGAGCACCGTGAGGCCGAGGGCAATGGATATCGGCATCCCGGTGAGCATCAGCACCGCCAGCAGGCCGAAGATGACGACGCCGATCATTTCTTGCCCCCTTTCTTCTCCGGCTCCTCCGGATGCAGGGCGCTGGGCATGGCGATGGCCTCGAAGTGCCCGTCCTCCTCCATCCCCTCCACATGGCCGGCATCATGGTGGGGCAGCTCCCCGGTCTTGATGAAGCTCCAAGCCACCTGCAGGAAACGGAAGCACATGAGATAGGAACCCAGGGGAATCGCCAGGTAGACGATCCACACCGGCCACTCGAGGTCCGGAGTGATCTGGTCGGTATGGGAAAGCTCATACACGAACTTGGTGCCCATGGTGCCGATGACGCCGGTGAACAGGGCGCCCGCCAGCAGCCCGAACACGATGACCTTGTTGCGGATCGCGTCGTTCAGCCGGTTGATGAGCACGTCCACGCCCACGTGGATCCCGGTTCGCACGCCGTAGGCGGCGCCGAACTTGGCCACCCAGACGAACATGTAAATGCACAGCTCCTGGGCCCAGCTCAGGTTGAGGCTGAGCAGCCAGTCCTGCACGTAGGGAATCGATACGCCGGCTGAGTAGCGGTGGACCACGGCCACGAAAATGATGAGCGTCGCCAGGCCCATCAGCACGGTCACCAGCCACTCCTCCAGATGATCCAATACCTTCATCATGTGCGGCACCCTCCTCCCGTGATACGCCCGGCGGGCCGGCCAGCCCGGCGGGCGTCAGGTTAGGGAATCAGAGCTTGCTCGGGTCGAAGCCCGTTTCCTTGTAGATGGACTGGATCAGGTCCTTCCCGATCCGGCCCTCGAACTCCTTGTGCACCGGGACCAAAGCCTTCTTCATGGCCTTCTTCTGCTCCGGAGTGAGGGTGAGAATTTCACTCTTGCCGGACGCCTTCACCGCCGCCATGGCGTCGTCGTTCTCCTTCTTTGCGATGTCGTTGGCATAAGCGGTGGCGTCCTTCATGGCGCCTTCCAGGGTCGTGCGCACGTCAGGCGGCAGGCCTTCCCAAAACTTCTTGTTGACGATCACCGCGTAGCCCAGGTATCCGTGGTTGGTCATGGCCACGTACTTCTGCACCTCGAACATCTTCTGCGTGTAGAGGTTGGAAGGGGGGTTCTCGGTGCCGTCCACGACGCCGGTCTGCAACGCCTGATAGACCTCGGAGAAAGCCATCACCTGAGGAATGCCGCCCAGCGCCCGCATCTGGCCGTCCAGCACCTTGGAGGACTGGATGCGCATCTTGAGCCCTTTGTAATCCTCCGGCATGCGGATCGCCTTGTTGGCGCTCATCACCTTGAAGCCGTTGTCCCAGTAGGCAAGACCCAGGATGCCTTTGCTGTCGAGCTTCTTCAGCAGGCTCTGGCCCACCGGGCCGTTGGTGATCTTGTTCAGATCTTCATAGCTATCGAACAGGTACGGCAGGTCGAACACCTCGAACTCCCGGACCCCCAGGGGACCGAACTTGGCCAGGGACGGCGCCAGCATCTGCACCGCGCCTAGCTGCAGGGCCTCGACCTCTTCCTTGTCCTTGTAGAGCTGGCTGTTGGGGTAGACCTCGACCTTGACGCGGCCCTTGGTGCGCTCCTCAGCCAGCTGCTTGAATTTCTCTGCCCCCTTGCCCTTCGGTGTGTCCACAGCCACCACGTGGCTGAACTTGATCACGATGGGTTCCTCAGCCACGGCGGTGCCGCTCAAGGCGAGGACTGCGATTCCGATTAGTGCTCCGTAAAGCTTCATTGCTCTCTCCTCTCAGATTGGAACGGAACTGAATCTCCGCCGGCAGCGCGCCGCGTGGCGCACTGCAACACACGGGACTTCGACGACGGTCGAATCCTAGCCGGGCCGGTCAAGGCCGGGTATTGGGGAAAACCGCAGTGGGCGCCCGGGCTAAGAACCCAGTCCGGTCAGCGCCGGCGGGTCTGCTCGGCCTCCACCTGGAAGGCCACCGCCCGGATCCGGGCCAGGATCTCGGCGCCGACGGTCCGTTCAAACTCCTGCTGCACCGGCATCAGCGCCCGCTGCCAGGCCACGCGTCCGGCGTGGGGCAGCACATAGACCTCGGTGGTCCCCGCCTTGCGAACCGCCACCAGCGCCTCGTCATTGTCGCGCTGGGAGATGTCGCGCTCGTAGACCGTGACCTCCTTCATCACTTCCGCCAGCGTGGCCCGGACCTCTGGCGGCAGGCCGTCCCAGAAGCGCTGATTGACGATGACCGCGTATCCGAGATAGCCATGGTCGGAGATGGTGAGATGCTTCTGCACCTCGTGCATCCGCTGGGTGTAGAAGTTGGAGACCGGATTTTCGGTGCCGTCCACCGCCCCCTGCTTGAGGGCCGTGTAGACCTCGGAGAAGGCCATGGGCTGCGGCACCGCGTCAAGGGCTTTCATCTGGGCGTCCAGCAGGCGGGACGGCTGGATGCGCATCTTCAGGTCCTTGAAATCCGCCGGCGTGCGCAGTGGCCGGTTAGCGCTCATCTGCTTGAAGCCATTGTCCCAGAAGGCAAGGCCCACGATGCCCCGGGATTTCAGCTTCGCCAGCAGCGTCTGGCCGATGTCCCCGTCCATGACCCGGTACAGGGTCTCCTTGTTGGGAAAGACATAAGGGACGTCAAACAGCTGGAATTCCGGGATGCCCAGGGGACCGAACTTGGACAGCGACGGCGCCAGCATCTGCACGGCACCGAGTTGCAGCGCCTCCAGCTCCTCCCGGTCCTTGTAAAGCCGGCTGTTGGGAAAGACCTCAACCCGCACCCGGCCACCGGTTCGCTCCTCGGCGAGCTGCTTGAATTTCTCGGCGGCGCGCCCTTTGGGCGTGTCGGGCGCCACCACGTGGCTGAACTTGATAAGAATGGGCTGCTGGGCCGACGCATTCTCCCCCGCGGCAAACAGAACAAGCATCCACAACAGGATTCGGAGTTTCACAAGTGTTCCCTTGGGCGGACCGGCTTCGGCTGCGCCGCCGACTGCGGATTTCCACAGTGACGGCGGATTCGGAAGGGGTGTAGTGTAATTAGCCTGCCGGTGGTCCACAACAAGGAACCTCCGGCCGCCCTCCCCGCAACCCGAGACGACCCAACGCCCCGAAGGAGGCGATACATGGAAGAGCAGCTTCGCGCCAGCGCCATCGAATACCACGAGCAACCCGTTCCCGGAAAACTGTCGGTCACGCCCACCAAGGCATTGGTGACCCAGCGCGACCTGGCCCTCGCCTACTCCCCCGGGGTGGCCGCAGCCTGCGAGGAAATCGTCGCCAACCCCGGCCGCACCCGGGACCTTACCGCCCGGGGCAACCTCGTGGCGGTCGTCACCAACGGCACCGCCGTGCTCGGTCTCGGCGCGATCGGCCCCCTGGCGGCGAAGCCGGTGATGGAGGGCAAGGCCGTCCTGTTTAAGAAGTTCGCGGGAATCGACGTATTCGACATCGAAATTGAGGAACGGGACCCCGACCGGCTGGTGGACATCGTGGCCGCCCTGGAGCCCACCTTCGGCGCCATCAACCTGGAGGACATCAAGGCGCCCGAGTGCTTCCACGTGGAGCGCAAGCTGCGGGAACGCATGAAGATCCCGGTGTTCCACGACGACCAGCACGGCACGGCCATCATCGTCGGCGCAGCGGTGCTCAACGGGCTCAAAGTGGTGGGCAAGGACATCCGCAAGGCAAAGCTGGTTTCCTCGGGCGCCGGCGCCGCCGCCCTCGCCTGCCTGCAGTTGCTGGTGGACCTGGGGTTGCCGCGGGAGAACATCACGGTCACCGACATCAAGGGCGTGGTCTACAGGGGCCGCAAGGAGGAAATGGATCCCCTCAAGGAGACTTTCGCCCAGGACACCAAGGCCCGCACCCTGGCGGAGGCGATCCCGGGAGTCGACATTTTTCTCGGGCTTTCCGCCGGTGGCGTGCTCAAGCCGGAGATGGTGAAGAGCATGGCCGACAAGCCCCTGATCCTGGCGTTGGCCAACCCCGATCCCGAGATCCTGCCCGACGTCGCCAAAGCCGCCCGCCCTGACGCCCTGATCTGCACCGGGCGCTCCGACTACCCCAACCAGGTCAACAACGTACTCTGCTTCCCGTTCATCTTCCGTGGAGCCCTGGACGTGGGCGCCACCACCATTAACCGCGAGATGGAGCTGGCGGCGGTGCGTGCCCTGGCTGAACTGGCCCAGGCCGAACAGTCCGACCGGGTGGCCTCGGCCTACGGCTTTGCCGAGGGCGCGCCCTCCTTCGGACCGGAATACCTGATCCCCAAGCCTTTCGACCCTCGCCTGATCGTGAAGATCTCCGCAGCCGTGGCGCGCGCCGCCATGGACAGCGGGGTCGCCACCCGCCCCATCGACGATTTCGATGCCTACCGGGACCGGCTCTACCAGTTCGTGTATGCCTCCGGCCTGATCATGAAGCCGGTGTTCGCCGCGGCGAAGCGCGCCGCGAGCAACCGGCTGGTCTATGCCGAAGGCGAGGACGAGCGGGTGCTGCAGGCGGTCCAGGTGGTGACCGACGAAGGTCTCGCCCGACCCATCCTGGTGGGGCGTCCCGACGTCATCAACATGCGCATCGAGCGCCTCGGCCTGCGCATTCGCGCCGGCAGCGATTTTGAGCTGGTGAACCAGGACAACGACCCCCGGTATCGCGAACTGTGGCAGACCTACCACCAGCTCATGGCCCGCCACGGCATCACCCGGGAGGAAGCGCGGCGCGAAGTGCTGCGCAACGGCACCCTCATTGCCGCCCTTCTGGTGCGCCTGGGCTATGCCGATGCGGTGCTGTGCGGGATGTACGGCAAGCATCACCAGCACCTGGCGACCGTGATCGAGGCCCTTGGCCTGATGCCGGGGGTGCGCACGCCGGCCACCATGAATGCCCTGATGCTGCCGGACCGCACCCTTTTCCTCTGCGACACCTACGTCAACTATGATCCCAGCGCCGAGCAGCTGGCGGAGATCACCCTGCTGGCGGCGGAGGAGGTGCGGCGCTTCGGCCTGGCGCCGAAGGTGGCGCTGCTTTCCCACTCCAATTTCGGGAGCATGCCGACGCCGTCCTCGCGCAAGATGGCAGCCGTTCGGGAGCTGCTGGAGGCGCGCGCCCCGGAACTGGAAGTGGAGGGCGAGATGCACGGGGACGTGGCGCTCTCCGAGGAACTGCGCCTGGCGCAGTTCCCCGATTCCCGGCTCAAGGGATCGGCAAACCTCCTGATCGCACCAACCTTGGACGCCGCGAACATCGCCTTCAACCTGCTGAAGCAGACGGCCGGCGGCGGGATCACCATCGGCCCCATGCTGCTGGGCGCCGCCAGGCCGGCCCATATCCTGACCCCCACCGCCACGGTGCGTCGCATCGTCAACATGACGGCGGTGGCGGTGGTGGAGGCCAACGCGGGGCGCTAGCGGCAAGCTGCTGTAGACTCGATGCCATGACGGCACCGCAGTCAACATTTACCGAGCGCAAACCCGCGCCGTGGGTTCCCGCCTGGGCGCGGGCTCCCGGGGGGTCGTCACCCGGCCACAGCCAAGACTGGTATTGGGCGATGCCCGAGCTGGCGGTGATCTTCTTCGTGCTGGCCATCATCGCCTTCCTCTGGCTGGTGGACCGCCAGGATCGGGAGCAGCGGCGCCACGGTCTCATCAGCGATATCCTGTGGCTCGAGCAGAACATCCGCTTCCATCTCCAAAGCAACCAGGAGGGCCTCACGCTGCTGGCACGCGAGGTCGGCGAGCAGGCGCTGTCCGAGGAAGGCTTCCGGATTCGCTCGGCGCATCTCATGAGCAACAACCCGGAACTGGTGCGGGTGGCGCTGCTCGACGGCGCCGGCCGCATCCGGGTCGCGGTTCCCGCGGAAACCGGCTCCTGGCGGGTCGGCGAGGCGCTTCCCGCCCACGCCCTCGAGTCCCTGCGCCTCTCGGCCGGGGCCGGGCGGGCGGTATACGACGTGGAAGACCTGGCGGGCCCGACTGCCGAATTCCACATAATCGTGCCGGTGGTCCGCGAGCGCGCGCTTTCCGGCGGCGTGGCGGCGGTGTACTCGGCTTCGGGAATCGTGCGCCACCTGGTGCCCTGGTGGTTCGCCCAGAAATACGAAGTGAGCATCGTTGACGGCTCCGGCACCACCATCGCCTCGAAATCGGCGGTTTCCGCCGGCGCCTCCGAGCTCTCCTACCAGCTGCCCTTCGACCCCCCCGGCCGCGGACTCGTGCTGCGCGCCGTGGCCTACCGTGCCAGCCCCAGTTCCGCAGAGCGCACGTTTACCGTGCTGATCCTCGGTCTCACCGTGGTGATTCTGTGGAGTCTGTGGCTGCTGCGCCGCCACGTGCTGCGGCGGGAGCGGGCGGAGGAGGATCTGCGGGCGTCCCATGAGCGTTTCGTGACCGTGCTGGAGGGGCTGGATGCGGCGGTGTCGGTGCGGGATCGCACTAGCCTGGAGACACTCTATTGCAACGGGCGCTTCCGGGAGCTCTACGGTCCGTCATCGGCGGATGGAAGGCACTGCGTCCTGGTGCCCTGGCAGAGCGACCCCGCCTATCCGCCCGCACCCCAGTCCCAGCAGGACCTGTATGACGCGGAAGTGCAGGACCCGGCCACGGGCCGCTGGTATCACGTGCGCAGCCGACCGGTGCGCTGGGTGGACCAGCGCACGGTCCAGCTGGAAATCGCCACCGACATCACCGAGCGCCAGCAGGCTGAGGAGATGTCGCGCCAGCAGCTGGAAAAACTCCAATTCACCTCGCGCCTGGTGACCATGGGCGAAATGGCCTCCACTCTCGCCCATGAGCTCAACCAGCCACTATCGGCCATCGCCAGCTATAACACCGGCTGCATCAACACGCTGCGCTCGGAAGATATCGACCGTGGCGCCCTGATGGAAGCGGTGGAAAAAGTGGGCGCTCAGGCCAAGCGCGCCGGCAGCATCATCAAGAGCATCCAGGGTTTCGTTCGCAAGAGCGAGCCGCAGCGGGCGGCATGCGACGTCAACGCCGTAGTCGAGGAAGGCGTGGGCTTCGTGCAGCCCGAAGCCAGGCGCAAGGGCGTCCAGGTCTCCCTGCACCTGGCGCCGGAACTGCCGAGCGTGACCGCCGACCGGGTGATGATCGAGCAGGTGGTGCTCAACCTGGCGAAAAATGCGGTGGAAGCCATGCACGATACCGACCCCCGTCGGCGGGAATTGGTGGTCACCAGCTGCGCCGCAGCCGATGGCGGAGTCAAGGTTTCCGTCATCGACAGCGGCCCGGGAGTGCCCCCTTCAGTGCGCCACAATCTGTTCCAGCCCTTTTTCTCCACGAAGCCGGAAGGCATGGGCATGGGACTCAACATCTGTCGTTCCGTGGTGGAATCCCATGGCGGGCGCCTCTGGGTGGAACCCAATCCCGAAGGCGGCAGCATCTTCAGCTTCACCCTCCCGGCCTGAACCGATGGAATCCCCGGAGCAGAAGGTGTTCATCGTGGACGACGACGACGCGATCCGCGATTCCCTCGCCTGGCTGCTGAAGACCCGCGGCCTGCCCGCAGAGACGTTCGCATCGGCCGAGGACTTCCTGGCGCAGTGCGGCCCCCATCAGGCCGGCTGCCTCGTGCTCGACATCCGTATGCCCGGCATGAGCGGGCTCGAACTCCAGGAAAAATTGGCGGAATCCGGCTGCACCCTCCCCGTCATCTTTCTCACCGGGCATGCCGACGTGCCCATCGCGGTCGCGGCCCTCAAGCATGGCGCGTTCGACTTTGTGGAGAAGCCGTTCAACGATAATGCCCTGGTGGACCTGGTCATCAAGGGCCTGGAACGCAACGCCCGGATTCGCGCCGATCACGCCGAGAAAGCCACGGTGACTTCGCGCCTGTCCCAGCTCACATCCCGGGAGCGGGAAGTGATGGACCTGATCCTGGCGGGAAAGCTGAACAAGGTGATAGCCGACGAGTTGTCCATCAGCATGCGCACAGTGGAAGTCCATCGGGCCCGGGTGCTGGAGAAGATGGGCGTGCGTTCCGCCGTGGAACTCGCCCAGATTATCGCCTCCCAGGATCCGCCGCGGCAGCGCGGCTGATGGGTCAGTTGCCCGGTTCCCAGGACACCTCGACCCCCCGCTCCCCGGGCGCGCAGCGGTAGGCCGCGTCCGAACCGATACCCGGCGCCCAGGCCAGGGCCCCTCCGCAGAACAGCAGCGGCAGCCGCTCCCGGCGCCAATGGGGCACCCGGGACTCCTGCAGCAGGTTCTTGAGGGTGCGCCGCGGTCGCCGGGAATCCGGCCGCATCCGCTCACCGCCCCGCCGCAGCCGCACCGTCACGTCACCGCGCCCCATGCGCTCGGCACTCAGCCCCTTGCCGCGCACCCGCCGGAATCTCAGCCGGCCAAGGCCCGAACCCAGAACCACCTCGCCCTCGCCGCGCCAGGGGATTTCCAAGTCCGGAAGCGGATCCGGCAAGGCCGGCTCCAGGAAAGCCAAATCCCCCTGGCGGAGCAGCACCAGGGTGCCGAGGGCCACCCTGACCCGCGCGTCACGACCGGCGGCGAGCAGCTGCCGCAGACCCTCCTCCAGGGAAGCGTCGGGCGGCATGGGGGCGCCCCGCCCCTCGATCAGGTGCCGCAGCAGGTTCTTCGCGCGCCCGGGCCCCAGATCGCGGAGCGCCGATACCCGCACGCCTTCGCCCTCCAGCGCCCGCGCCGCGTCCATGGCCCCCAAAGCGCCCGCGACGGCCGCGGCTTCACCCAGATGCCGGCTCGCCCGGGCCAGGGTTTCCCGGTAACCCGGGAAGCGCCGCTCGAGCAACGGCAGGATGCGCCGCCGCAAGTAATTGCGGTCAAACCGCAGGCTCGCATTGGATTCGTCTTCCACCCAGGAGAGTTCGCGCCCGCGGGCATAGGCCAGAATCTCGGCGCGGGTGATCGCCAACAGCGGCCTCAGGAGCCTCGCGTGTTCGAGAGCGGGCGACGGTTTCGATGTCTGTTCCCGCACCACGGGCATGGCGGCAAGCCCTTTCAACCCCGCGCCCCGCAACAGTTGCAGAAGCAGGGTCTCCGCCTGGTCGTCCAGGTTGTGGGCGAGGGCCACGAAGTCGGTGCCCTGCTCCCGCAGCACCCCGTAGCGGGCCTCCCGCGCCTTGGATTCCAGGCTCTCGCCGGCCCGGCGCTCAATGCGAACCGCGTGAACCGCGATGGGGATGCGCCGGCGCGCGCAGATCCGGCGGCAGAACTCGGCCCAGCGCTTGGCATTGGGGCTCAGGCCGTGGTCCACATGAACCGCCGCAAGGCGGAAGCGGAGGCGGCGGCGCAACCGCGCGAGGCAATCCAGCAGAACCATGGAGTCCACACCACCGCTCAGGGCGGCGCAAATGGTCTGGCCGGGACGGACGTGTTCCGCTAGGACGGCTTGAACGGAAGCGATGACGCGGTCGGCGGAGGCGTCAATCGCGCGCGGCGGTTTCCTTGTACTTGCCATAAGCCATCAAGCGCTGGAAACGCGCCTGGAGCAACTGTTCCAGCGACTTGTCCTGCAGCTGGCGCAGCGCGTCCTGGAGCGTCCGCTTCAAAGCCTGCATGGTGACCGCGTAATCCCGATGGGCACCGCCCAATGGCTCGTTCACCACGCGGTCGATCATCCCCAGTGTCTTTAGGCGGCTGGCGGTGATGCCCATGATCTCGGCCGCCTCGGAGGCCTTGTCCGCGCTCTTCCACAG
>DKBC01000016.1 GCA_002451065.1 Betaproteobacteria bacterium UBA6910 | reverse complement strand
GCCGACATCGAGCAGGGGCGGACCTACGGCGCCCTGGTGCATGACGCCATGCGGTCGGTGGCGGAATGCCGCCATCCCACCGTGGCATTGATTTGCGGGGCCTGCATCGGCGGCGGGCTAGAAATCGCCTCCCAATGCGACCTGCGCATCTGCGGGCAGTCGTCCCGCTTCGGGATCCCCATCAAGAACCTCGGCCTGACCATGGCCCACGGGGAGCTGGAGGGCCTGCTCGCCCTGGCCGGAAAGGCTGTCACCCTGGAGCTCCTGCTGGAAGGCCGGGTGTTCGGCGCCGATGATGCCCTGCAGAAGGGGCTGGTCACCCGGGTGGTGGCCGACGACCGGGTGGAGGAGGAGGCCTACGCCGCGGCGCGGCGCATCGCCGACGGCGCGCCCCTGGTGGCCCGCTGGCACAAGGATTTCGTGCGCAGGCTGGAGCCGCAAGCGCCGCCGCTGACCGAGGCGGAGCGGAACGAGGGCTACGCCTGCTTCGGCAGCGAGGACTATCGCATCGGGGTGGAGGCGTTTCTCGCCAAGCGGCGGCCCGTGTTCAAGGGGAAGTGAGGGGAGGGAGCGCGAGGATGGGACCCCTTGACGGCCTGAAGGTCATCGAACTGGCTCACATCATGTCCGGCCCCAGCTGTGGGCTGCTCCTGGCCGACATGGGGGCGGACGTGATCAAGGTCGAGAAGGTGCCGGGGGGCGACGACACCCGCCGCTATGTGCCGCCGGAACTGGAGGGGGAGTCGGCGGCCTTCCTCATGATGAACCGCAACAAGCGCGGCATCGCCCTCAACCTCAAGCTGGAAGCGGGCAAGGAGGTGCTGCGGCGGCTGGTCGCGGGGGCCGATGTGCTCACCGAAAACTACCGCGCGGGAACCATGGAGAAGCTCGGGCTGGGCTACGAGCAGCTGCGCCAGATCAATCCCCGGCTCATCTACTGCGCCATCTCGGGATTCGGGCGCACCGGGCCGTATGCGGAGAAGGGGGGATTCGACTTGGTGGCCCAGGGCATGTCCGGCCTCATGAGCATCACCGGGGAACCGGGACAGGAACCCGTCAAGTGCGGGAGTCCCGTCACTGACATCGGCGCCGGCATGCTCGCGGCGCTGGGCATCGTGGCCGCCTGCGTGCATCGGTTGCGCAGCGGGCAGGGACAGATGGTGGACACCTCGCTCTTCGAGGCGGGGGTGATGCAGACCTACTGGCACTCCGCCATCGCCCTCGCCACCGGAAAGTCGCCGGGCCCGCTGGGATCGGCGCACCTCCTCACCGCGCCTTACCAGGCATTCCCGACCCGGGATGGCTGGATCAATATCGGTGCTGCCAACCAAGCGAACTGGGAGCGGCTGCTCAAGGTGCTGGAGGCGCCCGAGCTCGCGCGCGATCCGCGCTTCGCCGACAACGCGGGACGCATGGAGCACCGGGAAGCGCTGGTGTCGGCGCTCACGCCGCACTTGGAGCGGCGCACCACCGCGGAGTGGGTGGCGGTGCTGGACCAGGCGGGGCTGCCGGTGGGACCGGTGCTGTCGATTACCGAAATGCTGGAACATCCGCAGACGCTGGCGCGCGGGATGGTGGTGGAGACCGAGCATCCGTGGGTCGGAAAGACCAAGAGCCTGGGCCTGCCCGTCAAGTTTTCGGAAACCCCCGGCGGCACCGTCCGTCCCGCGCCGGTGCTCGGCCAGCACACCCGGGAGGTGCTGCACGAAATCGGTTACGCCGAGGAAGAGATCTCGCGGCTGGAGCGCGAGGGCGCGGTCGTGAGTGCGGGTGCTGCGCCGCATGCTTGACAGTCAGACTGGGCGGAACCTAGGCTTGGTGGCCGGAAAAAATCATCGTCTTACCGGTATCGCCGATTTCCGCACCGCGCGCCTCTCGAGGAGCCCGCCCCATGAGACGGATGCATCGACTCCTCGCCCGCCTTCCGCGACCATCGGTCGGGGTGGCTTGATATGGGGGCCATGTGACCGTCAGGGATAGCCTCGATCGGCTCCGCTCGCTGTTCCGGGTGGAGGCGAGGCCGGACCCCCGGCTCACTCCGAAACGGCGGGACAGGCTTCGAGAGCAGCTCCAGGAATGCGCCAAGGGGCTGGGCGGAGAAGTGTCGGCGCGGGTGCGCGCCGCGAGCCTCGGCGAAACCTACCTCCAGCTCGACGATGCTGGCCGGCACGAGTTTCTGCGACTGATTGCCCTCGAATTCGGCCCCGACCCCAGGGCGGTGGAGCGGGCTCACAACGCATACCAGGCGGCCATTGGAACCCCGGCTCAATGGGACGCGGAGGCGGAACTGCGGGCCGCCATGCGCTCGGCGCGGATCCGCATCCTGACCCAGTTCAACGCCCTTCCTCAAGGCGTGAAATTCCTGGTGGACCTGCGCGCCGACCTGTTGCGTTTCCTGGATCAGGACCGGGAACTCGCCGTGCTCGACCGGGAGCTGGCAGCCCGGCTGTCGGCTTGGTTTGATGTGGGCTTTCTGGAACTCCAGCGCATCACCTGGAACTCGCCGGCCACCCTGCTGGAGAAGCTCATGAAGTACGAGGCGGTGCACGAGATCCGGTCCTGGGACGATCTCAGGAACCGTCTCGACTCTGACCGCCGCTGCTATGCGTTCTTCCATCCCCGCATGCCCATGGAGCCGCTGATCTTCGTCGAAATCGCGCTCACCAGGGGCCTCGCCGACAACGTCCAACATCTGCTGGACGAGGCTGCTCCGGTGCTTGACGCCCAACGCGCCGAGGCCGCCATCTTCTATTCCATCTCCAACACCCAGCCGGGCTTCCGCGGCATTTCCTTCGGCAACTTTCTGCTGAAGCGGGTGATCGACGACCTCAAACGGGACTATCCGAGGCTCAAGACCTTTGCCACGCTCTCTCCCATGCCCCAGTTCCGCCGCTGGCTGCGGGCCAACGCGCAGGAACTTGAGGCGACCGCCTCCGCGGCGGAACTCAGGCTGATCGCGGAGGCTGCCGGAGAAAAAGACCGCTCGGCGGCCTTGCCCGCCATTCTTGCGGGCGACGAGTGGCACCGATCTCCTGCCCTGGCCGATGCATTGCGGGCGCCACTGCTCCGCGTCGCGGCGCGTTACCTGACCGAGGTAAAGGATCAGGGACGGCCGGTGGATCCGGTGGCCCGCTTTCACTTCGGCAACGGCGCGCGCATTGAGCGCCTGAACTGGCTCGCCGACACCTCGCGCAAGGGCCTCGCGCAATCCTTTGGGTTGATGGTCAATTACCGTTACGATCCGGACGCCATTGAGGACAACGTGGAGGCCTATGTCCGGGACGGCCGGATTGATGAGGCGCCGGAAATCAAGCGGCTGCGCAAGGAGGCCCAACGCGCCGCGACCACCGGAACGGGATGAGGCGAAACCCGAATGCTGCGTCGCATCCTTGACAACGCGAATCACCGGCTCCTACCCTTGCCCGGCTACAACCATTCCAAGATCCACTTCCGCCCCGCGGTTCGCTGTGTGGGGCAACCTACCAGGAGGACGTCACCATGAATTGGACAGGCAAACTTCTTGCGGCCGCGGCCGCGCTCGTATTCGCCGGGACCGTGGCGGCCCAGGAAATCAAGATTTCCCACCAGTGGAAGGCCAACACCGACGCCCGGGACCGGGCGGCACGGCTGTTCGTGGAAGAGGTGAACAAGCGCGACCCGAGCATCAAGTTCCGCATCTACCCGGCCCAGTCCCTGGGCATCAAGCCCAACGCGCAGCTGGACGCCATGCAGGCGGGAACGCTGGAGATGGCCATCTTTCCCCTTTCCTACGCGGTAGGCAAGATCCCTGATTTCTCCATCGTGATCATGCCGGGCACCATCAACTCCCTGGACCGTGCCATGGCGCTCAAGGGCTCCAAATTCCAGGCGAAGCTGCAGGAGATCGCCGAGGCGAACGGGATCCACATTGTCACCTGGTGGTGGACGCCCGGTGGCTTTGCCACCAAGGAGCGTGCGGTGGGCGGACCGGACACCGTGAAGGGCTTGTCCATGCGCGCTGCGGATCCCACTTTCGAGGCCATGCTCAAGGAAGCCGGTGCTTCGGTCCACAACATGCCGTCTTCCGAGATTTATCCCGCCCTGCAGTCCGGGGTCCTGAGCGGCGCGCTCACTTCGGCGGAAAGCTTCGTCAGCTTCCGCCTCTACGAGCAGACCAAGTACGCGACGGTGGGGGGCGACTACACCCTGTGGATGTTGCTGCAGCCGCTGGTGATGTCCAAGCAGGCCTGGGACAAGCTGACGCCGGCCCAGAGAAAGGCGTTCCAGGAGGCCGCTGACATCAGCGACCAGTATTTCACCAAGGACCAGGTCAACGCCACCAAGGACATGGAGGCCGCCTTCACCAAGGCCGGAGCCCAGGTGCGCCAGCTCACCAAGGCGGAGTACGATGCTTGGGTCGCGCTGGCCAAGAAGACGGCCTGGGTGGAGTACCAGTCCAAGACGCCCAACGGCAAAGAACTCCTGAACCTGATCACGCAATAGGCGGCGCGGGCCGGCAGATACCCCGGGGAGGCCATGCCATGCGGGCCTATGTGCGCCTGATGGATGCGATCGCCGTGGCGGCGGCGATCGCTGCCTCGGTGCTGCTGTTCGCGGCGTCCCTCATCGTCACCTGGATGGTGATCTACCGCGCGCTGGGCCACTCCACCTTCTGGGAGCTGGAATCCGCCGTCTACCTCATGGTGGCGGCGATATTCCTGGGTTCGCCCTACTGTCTCAAGACCCGGGGCCACGTGGGCGCCGACCTGCTGGGATATTTCGCGCCTGATGCCTTGCGCCGCCCGCTGCATATCGCCATCGCGGTCATCGGGCTCCTGGTATGCGTATACCTGGCCTGGATCGGGGGCGAGCTTGCCTGGAAAGCACTGGCGGAGGGCGAGCGCACCGGCAGCCTGTGGAACCCGCCCAGGTGGCCGTTGTACGCCACCATGCCCATCGGCCTGGGGCTCACCGCGCTGCAGTATCTGGCGGAGTTGTTCCGGCAGCGGGAGCCGAGCGCTTGAGCGATTCCCAGATCGGCCTGCTGCTGCTGGCGGTGACGCTGCTGGTGCTGTTCTCCGGGCTTCCCATCGCCTGGGGATTGATCCTGGTGTCGGTCGGCTTCCTGGTGACTTTCCAGGGACCCACCAGCCTGGCGGTTCTCGCCAATACCTTCATGGACGAGTTGTCGTCGTTTGCGCTGCTCACCATTCCCCTGTTCATCCTGCTGGGCGCAGCCATCGGTGTCTCGGCCGCCGGCAAGGACATCTACGAATCGCTCTACCGCTGGCTGGCGCGAGTGCCCGGGGGCCTGGTGATCGCCAACATCCTCGCCTGCGGCATGTTCTCCGCCATCTGCGGCTCGTCACCGGCCACCGCCGCCGCCATCGGCAAGATCGGCGTGCCCGAGATGCTGCGCCGGGGTGTGAAGCCGGCGCTGGCCACTGGCGCCATCTGCGCCGGCGGCACCCTGGGCATCCT
>DKBC01000103.1 GCA_002451065.1 Betaproteobacteria bacterium UBA6910 | reverse complement strand
CCGCCCAGGCGACCCAGGGCCGTGGTGCGGGTGCGGCGGTAGACCAGCCCCACCATGAACAGCATGGTGGTGACCGCGAGCCCGAAATTGACCGCGAGCAGCATCGCGCCCTGAAATGCTGACGGATGTAAAGAAAACAGGCCGATCACCAGCAGGCTGGTGTGGCTTACCACCGCGAAAGCGAGCAGGCGCCGCAGGTCGGTCTGCATGAAAGCGAGGAACGCGCTGTAGAACACGCCGGCCACTGCGAATCCCACCACGTAGGGGCTCCAGGCGGTCACCGCCTCGGGCAGCAACGGAAACACGAATCGCACCAGGCCGTAGATGCCGATCTTCACCCCCAGGAGGAANNAGGGGCGTGCGCACCGCGAGGCCGTAGAACAGGAGGAAGAACGCCAGGGATCCCAGGGTGCCGGTCAGGGTCAGTTCCGACAGGTCGGCCAGGTCAAAGCTCCAGCGCCCGGCGTGGGAGTCAGCGTAGGCCCATCCCAGCACCATGACGCCGGCGAGCATCAGCAGCAGGCCGGTGGCCTGGAAATGATAGAAACGGGCCAGGGCCATGTCTTTCTGCGGTGCCGTGGCCCAGCGCCAGAGAAGGTAGCCCACCAGGGCCAGTTCCAGGGCAGAGGCCAGCGTGAACCACAACAGGTTCAGGGTCAGCAGTTGCGACACGAGCACCGCCTCCACGATCAGGACGGTGGCCATCAGCGGCCCGGAATCGGGCAAGCGGCGCTGGGGCGCGTAGATCGCCAATAGCAAGGTGAGCAGCGTGCACAACACCACGAACAGCACCGTGACCCCGTCGGCCGCGGTGTGGTAGCCGAAGGGGCCCAGCAGCGGAACGTTTTCGGCAAGCTGCAGCGAGGGGGAGTGAGAATCGATCACCTTCAGCAGCCACGCCGCCAGGGCCAGTTCCAGGGCGGCGATGCCCTGCCCGAGCGGCACCGCCCAGAAGCGATGGCGCGCGGCGGCCACCAGGCCGGCACCGGCGAGGGGAAGCAACTGCAGCGCCGCGAGCAGCGGGAACGACGCCTGCTGGGTCCAGGGAATTTCGGTCACAGGATGACGGCGAGCGTTGCCATGATGAGCAGGAGCAGATAGCGCGGGCGCTCCAGCAGGGTCTCCACCGCCTGCAGGTAACTTCCCACCCGGTGCAGGACCTGTCCCAGGCGGCCCCCGGTCCCCTGCAGCACCAGGTGCTCCTCGAGCCGGGCGAAGCGCGCCGCCACCCGTTCCAGCAAGTGGCCAAGCACGCCCTGACCGCGAGCGATTTCGGCGGTGCGCTCCCGGGGTGCCGGCGGCATGCCGATGATGGGTTCCACAACCTGCTCGTCGAAGGCGTTCATGTCGCGCCCAAGTCCGCGGGTGGGCCGCACCAGGAGCCAGTCCCCGGCGGGCTCCAGCCAGAAACGTTCCAACGCGGCGGTGTAAAGCCGGCGGCGCCCGGCGAGCCATGCCGGCACCGGCGCTGCGGGTCCCTGGACCAGATGCATGTAGGACGGCGCCATCAGGAACTGGTAGGCGCGCCAGCCGGCGTGCAGACCGAGGTGCCACGCCGCCAGCTCAAACCAGCCCAGGCCGCAGGCCAGGAACATCAGCCCGACCTGGGTGGTGGTGGCGAAGATCAGGCTGCTTTTCACGTCGCTCTGGGTGAGCCCCGAGAGCCAGCCGTAGAGCGCCGTCAGCAGCCCCAGTCCCGCGAGCAGCGCCATGACGGCGGGGGCGTGCTCCAGGACCGGCGCCAGCCGGATCACCAGGTACACGCCGGCGTGCACCATCAGCGACCCGTAGAAGATCGCGGAAGAGGGTGTCGGTCCCTCCAGGGCACGGGCGATCCAGGGCGCGAAGGGGACTTGGGCCGACTTCACCAGGGCTGCGATCACGAATCCCAGCACCATGAGGCCCGCGGGCAGAGTCCCGAGCTGGGAAGCCCCGTCGCGCATCCCGTCCCATTCCAGGCTGCCGGTCCAGTGGAAGGCGGCGGCGATGCCCATGATGAAGCCGGCGTCTCCGATGCGATTGGTGACGAAAGCACGCACGGCGTTGGTGCTGGCAGTGGGGCGGTCCTGGGCATAGCCGATGAGCAGGAAGGAACTGACGCCGGCGAACTCCCACCCCACGAACGCCAGGGCGGCGTTGCCGGCAAGCACGATGAGGAGCATGCCGGACGCGAACAGGGACATGGCGAAGAAGAAGCGGTGGAATCCCGCCTCGCGGTGCATGTAGTTGGCGGAAAAGCGCAGCGTCAGGAACGCGATCAGGGCCACCAGCGTGGCCAGGGGCAGGCTGAGCGCGTCGAGGGTGAGGCTGAGGGGTATCTCGAGTTTGCCCGCGGCAAACCAGGTTCCAAAATTCATCGTGCCGGGAGCATCCTGGAGCAATGACGCGGCATCCAGGGCCAGCATCCCGAGCAGCGACAGGGCGGCGGCGCCCGTCGCCATGCGCGCCGTGGGCCGCTCGGCGGCGTCTCCGTGGGGTTGGGTCCAGAGCAGGTACGCGCCGATGCCGAGGGCGGCCAGCAGCGGCGCCAGGGGTACCAGGGGGGCGAGTGGGGCGAGGATCATCTCGCCGTCTCCGGGACTTTCACCGGGCGCGCGATAAGCGCCGGAGGCCGGGCTTCGTCGTGCCCCCGATACCAATCCGCGGAGCGCTCCACCGTGGCCAGCTGTTTGCCACGGGGTTCCCAAGGCACCCAGGCGCCGGCTTCGTCGAACACGTGAATTCCCGGCGTCGCCGGATCCTTGGCCGCCAATTGCACCCAGCCGTTGCCCACCAGCTCCCGCACCAGGGGTTGCCGCGCGAGAATTGTGTTCAGCACTTCGGTGCGTTGCTCCACCACCAGGAGCAGGCGCATGGCCTCGTGGATCTCGATCATCTGGCGCGGCAGGCCCGTGCGCAGGTCCGATCCCGCGCCTTCCATGACTCCCAGCAGGCCGGCCACGTTGTGAACCACCTTGGTGCCGCAGCCATAGCCTTCGTTGTTCACCGTGGAGAAGTAGTATTCGAGACTGATGCCCGCGCCCACCGGGCCCGCCGCCAGCAGGATCGCCTCCAGCACGCTTCCTTCGGGGTCCTGGATGGGATCGTAGGAGATGAGGAACGCCCTGCGGTCGAAGAACGCGCCGCGGCTCATGGAGCGGCGGCCGATGAATGCCGCGGCGTTGGTGACGTGACCCAGCTCCGGCCGCGCCTGGGAGAAGTCAAATGAGCGATCCGCCACGTGCCGGTGTGCGCGTTCCGGCGCCGCATCCCTGGGCGCGGAAGCGAACCGCCGGCAGCGCTCTTGGGCATGGTGAAGGGCCGCCATGCCGAGATCCCGGTCCAGGCTTTCGAACCGGGAGCGCAGGGATTCGGGCGGCGCGTCCAGGTCGAACCAGGCGACGGTGTCGTCGCAGGTGTTGCGCTCGCCACCTAGGAACCAGGTGCCGTCAGGGATCGCGATGCCCCGCTTCCGCAACAGCGTCCGCACCTCCGCCCGGTTGGCCATGGCGGCGAGCAGGCGCGCGTTGGGTCCCCCGTGGCGGCCCGAGCAGGCGCCGCAGTCGTAAGCCGCCAGGTGGGGATTGTTCTGGCTGGTCGAGCCGTGGCCGAGGATGGCCACCAGGGGCGCGAATCCCGAGGTAAGGCCCATGGTCTCGAGCAGGCCCTGCACCCGGTCCGCCTGCTCGGCGTCGGTAAATCCGAAGCGTGGCGAGGCCGGCGTGGCCGGCGGGCTGTCCGCCGGCGCCTGGAACGCGACCCGCGTTGGCACCGTGACGTCGAAGCGCTCGCACAACCCGCGCGCGAAACGCCCAATCCTTGCGGGAGCGAGAACCTTGAGCACCAGGGCGGCGAGGGCGGCGGGGGCCGCCGTTGCGGTCAGGGCCACCGGGGCCAGCAGACCGCGGCGCGTGCCCTCGTTGAGCCAGGATTTTCCTTGCAGCCGCAGTCCGCGACGATGATCGTGCATTGCGCGAACCTGATCCGCCCCGGACCGGGGAACTTCCCGCGCCTCGTGGGCGGGCGTGACCACGACGGGGCAGAGGGGCGTGACCGTGGCATCGTCGAGCCCGCGCCAGTTTACCGCCACGCCGAAGAAACCGGCCGCGCCCAGGGTCTCCAGCGCCGGGTTGACCTCCTCCAGGTGGCGTCGGATTCCTTCCTCCCGTTCGTCCATGCAAAAGACCACCTGGGCCTGCGGAACCGGGTCCCGGGTCTTCCAGGGGCTGCGGCCGTGATTGGCCGCGATGGCGGCCAGGACCTGGTCGCGGTAATGACCCTCGTAGGCGAGGAGCCAGACGTAGGCCGCGGTCTCGGCGTCCATCGCCGCCAGGCAATCCAGCAGCGCGTCCGCGCCGGCCTCGCCCGCCGCGGCCAGCTCGCGGGCCGGGATGCCGAGATGCTGGCAGAGCAGGAACAGGGGCCACGCTGAGCCGTGGGGCGAACGCCGGTTCCCGTTGGCGGCTGTGAGGCTGCGCCAGGTGGCGATCTGGTCCGCGAGATCCTCCCAGTCCTGGTCCTTTACTTCCTCCACCGAGAAGGTTGCCTGCTCGGAGATCTGGCGCGCGGCCGCCTGGAGATGCTCCGGCAGTCTCTCGTTGAACAAGGCGTGGCGCACCAGCAGTTCCGCCGGGTGATGGCGGAAGTGCCAGTCGATGGCCGGAAGCGTGGGCTCGATGCGCCAGCGCCGGCGGCACATGCCGTGGGCGAACAGGCGCTCGAGCACCAGGCGCACCGCCAGCTGATCCATCAGGGTCATCGGCGCGTCGCTGGCGCCCCCGTAGCCGGGGTGGCGCTCCCGCCACAGGAACATGCCCGCCCAGCCGGGAAGCTCCAGGGCGAGCCGCTCCAGGTATGTAGCCCATTTCTCCTCCGGCAGGCCGAGGAGGCGCAGTTCCTGGATCACGGTGTCCAGGGCGTCATGCGGGAGCCGCTCCAGGAGTTGCACCCACTCCGGAAGGTCGATCAGGCCCCACACCCGGTCGTCCCGGGCGCTCTCGCGCCAAGCCGCGTAGAAGCCGCGGCCGCGCTCGGGATTGCGCCAGGGGGCGATGCCCTGGTCGACGTGCGCGGCCAGATGGCGCAGCAGCAGGGGGCGCATGTATCCCATCATGTCCTGGCCCGCCAGGGCGCGCATCAGGTTGCGCAGGGTCCAGTCACCGCCCACGCGCCCGATCAGCCGCTCCAGGAGCGCGTGGGCCTGCTGGCGCATCTCCGCCGCTTCCAATACCGGCGCGGTCTCCACCAGCGACTCGGGATGGCGCGGTGCGTACTCCAGGCCGAGGGCCCTGAGGCACGCCTGCCACAGATTCGCGATGGCGGCTGCCTCGTCCGCCTCGCCCTCTAGGAAGCGCCGGCGGGCAGCTTCGGGCACGCCTTCCCCGAACGCGGCGGTGGCCCGCATCTCTTCGATCGCGAAGCGCAGGGCGGGCGGCGACACGGGCTCCAAAGAGTGGCGCAGGGCCGCCAGGTAGACCGCGGCGCGGGGAATGGGGCGCCCGCCAAACGAAATGCTCTCTGCGGGCGCCAGCGATGCCTGCCCGGAGAGGGCGCTTTCCAGGTCATGATCGCTGATGCGGCCGAGGCGATGGAGTTCGCGGAATTCGGAAAGCGGAAGGAAGCCGCGGGCCCCCAGGCGCCGGGCGGCCGCCGTCACCGCCCGGGGGAAGGGAAGATGCTGAAAGCCGTGCAGGGTGTTGTGGTGGACGAAGTCCCGGATCGGCGCCTGGCCCGGGAGCACGTGTTCCAGATGCGCCACCGCCTCCAGCAGGGCGGTGCGGATGTCCGTGGGCGGGCGATCCTCGCTCATGGGGCGAACACCCGGCTCAGTTCGACTATCGCCGGCCCGACGAGCCCCAGCATCGGCGCCGGGAAGAAACCCAGGACGACGATCCCGGCGCACAGCACCGCGGCGGTTGCGACTTCCGTCGGACCGAGATCGGCGATGCCCGTCATTTCCGGGCGCGGCGGGCCGGTGAGCAGGCGACCCACGGTGCGCACCGAGTAGGCAGCGCTCACCAGCACGCCCAGGCTCATGGCCACCATCCAGGCGCCCCAGCGCTCGAAGCCGCCCACCAAAGCGTGGATCTCGGCGATGAACCCCATGGTGCCCGGCATGCCCACCGCGCCGATGAAGGCAATGACGATGAAGAACGCGAAGCGCGGCGTTACCCGGACCAGGGAGCCGTAGGCCGCCACGTCGCGGGTGTGGGTGCGCTCGTAGATCTGGCCCACCAGCAGGAACAGGGCGCCGGCCACCAGCCCGTGGGCCACCATCTGCATCACCGCCCCCGTCAGTCCCGCCTGGTTCAGCGCCGCGATTCCCAGCAGCACAATGCCCATGTGGCTCACCGAGGCGTAGGCGACCATGGCCTTCAGGTCCCGCTGCCGCCACGCCAGCACGCCGCCATAGATCAGACTCACCAGCGCCAGGGCGGCGAGCCAGCCCTGCAGTGCGGCGGCCGCCAAGGGCAAGGTTTCCACGGCGCGGATCAATCCGTAGGCGCCCATCTTGAGCAGGATTCCGGATAGGAGGATGGATACCGGGCTCGGCGCCTCCACGTGGGCAAGGGGCAGCCAGCCGTGGAGCGGGAACACCGGCATCTTGACCCCGAATCCCACCAGCAGGCCCAGGAAGATCGTCACCTGGGCGGCGGCCGCCAGGCCGCGGCCGCCTTCCTGGATGGACGCCATGTCGAAGCTGTGCCCCGGGGAAGCGTCGAACAGCACCAGGAGAGACACCAGCATGAACACCGAGCCGCCCATGGTGTA
>DKBC01000186.1 GCA_002451065.1 Betaproteobacteria bacterium UBA6910 | reverse complement strand
CTGCCGCCGAATGCGGCTGTTCGTGGCCGGCTCGGCGCCTTTGCTCAAGGAAACCTTCGACGAGTTCCGCCAGCGCACCGGCCACACCATCCTGGAGCGCTACGGCATGACCGAGACCGGCATGCTGACCTCGAACCCTTACGACGGCGAGCGCCGCGGAGGCACCGTTGGCTTTCCGCTGCCCGGCACCGACTTGCGCATCGTGGACGAGGCCGGCAATCCCCTCAAGCCCGGGCAGGTGGGGTTCATTCAGGTCCGCGGTCCCAACGTGTTCTCCGGCTACTGGCAGATGCCAGAAAGAACGAAGGAGGAATTTACCGCCGACGGCTTCTTCCGCACCGGCGACATGGGCTCCTGGGATGCCGACGGCTATGTCTGCATCAGCGGGCGCTCCAAGGACCTGGTGATCACCGGCGGCCTCAACGTCTATCCCAAGGAGATCGAGGAGCTGATCGACGCCCTTCCCGGGGTGGCGGAGTCCGCGGTGATCGGCCTGCCCCATCCCGATTTCGGCGAAGCCGTGACTGCGGTGGTGGTGCGGCACAAGAACCCCGCCGGCGTCGCCCTCACCGAGGAAGGCATCATCGCCAGCCTCAAGGGCGAGCTCGCCAACTTCAAGATCCCTAAGCGGGTGTTTCTCACCGATGACCTTCCCAGGAACACCATGGGCAAGGTCCAGAAGAACCTGCTGCGCGAGCGCTACTCCGGCGGCGGCTGAAGCGCGTTCCTCGATTCAAATTTGCGCGGGGCAGCTTGCGGGCCGGTCCCGCACCCGGGCCTTTGGCTACCGTGTCGCGGCCCGCCCCCGCAATACGATGGGCAAGGTGCAGAAGAACCTGCTTCGGGTTCTTTATTTCGAAGACGCCTTAGCGACCTGCTGAGGGGTCTCCGAGCGTCGCGCTGGCTCGGTTGTATCGTTCCCATTGCCCGCTCCGTAAACGGACTGATCCAGGCGGAACTTCCCATTTCGGCCATCTCCAGCGGTTCTGCGCCTTCCTCCGCGAGTCCCACTAGCGCTCGCAGAGGCGAGATCGGGTGTCCGTCGCCGTCCATTCCTCCGGAGCAGTCCTGTCTCCTCCGTCCCATTGTCAACTCCCTGACCTTACTCTCCAGTGATTTGGTCAAGTCTCCTCAGTCTCATTTCCTCTGTAACGGCCATCAGGCTCGATAGCGTTAGCTCCCGGAACTGACCGTCCCCTGAGCCCGCCACACGGCGGCGTTCACCGGTCTTGTCTGGACCTCTACCGTCGCGAATACCACGTCACTGGCGGTTGGGGACGAAAAGCCGCCGACCGGCACCTTTGACATTTTGCATAGATGAGCTAAAGAGAAAGATGTGAGACGCAAATGTCATTGTGCATGAAGTTGACATTTGTCGACCTGCACTAATCGAGGCGTACAGCGCTTGATGGCCCTTCGCACAAGTCCGGGCGCGAGTGAGGGAATCGCCAAGTTGCGGCATCGTCTCGGCAGCAGCGGGGTATCGGTTTGCCGAGTGGCGCGCGCCGCCCGGGAGATTGCGGGAAAGCGGAAATGGAAGGGAAGGATATTCCGCCCCAATTTTCTTGACACTCGCGATGATCCGATCAATGCGAAAACGACCACTGGCAACGCGTTCCCTGCGAATCACCCGTAGACTTGGAGATTGGAGCGCGGATTTTTTTCATTCCTCCCGGCCCAGCGGCGACGCGATCACGGCGTTCCCAGCAAACGGGTGTCGTCTGATGTATCAGGGATTTCGGCTGCCTCGCAGGTGACACTGGATCGCAGCCCAACGAATTGCGATAGGGAGAAAACGATGCTTCGAACCTTGAGCTTCCGTATTGCCGCCTGCCTGTTCCTTTCGCTGCAGTTTTTCTCCGTTGTCCAGGCGCAACCGCCTGAGCGGCTGGTCGGCTTGCGTGCGGCCGCCACGATCAGCGTTGATCAGGAGGGCATCTCACACGTGCGCGCGAACAACGAGCACGATCTCTATTTCCTGCAAGGATGGACCCATGCCCGCGATCGGCTATTCCAAATGGACTACAATCGTCGCATCGCGAGCGGAACACTTGCCGAGCTTGTCGGCCCGGCGGGGTTGCCGACGGACGTTTTGCTGCGCACGCTGGGTCTGCGGCGCGCCGCGCAGCTCTCCTACGCTGCCGCCTCTGAGCACACCAGCAGCGCGCTATTGGCGTATGCCGAGGGTGTCAATGCGTGGACGGCGAGCCACCCGCTGCCGGTCGAGTACGGCGTGCTCGAGCTCACGGCGTTCACACCGTGGTCACCGGTGGACAGCCTGGCCATCGGCAAGCTGATCGCCTTTACTAATTCCACTTCCTTCGACCTGGACATCGGTCCAACGCTCGCCTTCCAGAGCTATGTAGCGGCATTCGGTGCCGCATCCGGGAGCGCGCTATTCTTCCAGGATCTCTGGCGGTCGGCTCCCTTTGACCCGGACGCCACCGTGCCGGACGCTCTGGTCGGTACCGCGACGCTCTTCGCCGCCCGGTCCGGGCGGAAGGAATTGAGCGAGGTTGCGCCGGAGGCTGGCAAGTCCATGACAAAGCTGATGCACGGCTACATCGAGCGGGCGCGCAATATTCCTGCTTTCGGCGGCGCCGCCAAGCACGAACGCGGCGGTTCCAACCTGTGGGCAGTATCGGGCAGGCTTACGAGGGACGGCCGGCCGCTGGTCGCCAATGACCCCCATCTCACGCTCGAGATACCCACGATCTTTTATCCGATGGGCCTGGAACTGCGTAACGAGCCCGTGTTCGGCAGCAGCTTCGCCGGCGCCCCCGGCGTCATTCACGGCTACAACCGCTACATCGCGTGGGGGACCACCAACAGTTTCGTGGACGCTACCGACGTCTTCAGCGAGCAGGTGGTTCCCGATCCCAGCTCGCCGAGCGGCCTGTCGACGATCCACATGGGCAGCCCGGAATGGCTGATTCCGATTCCGCAGACCTTCCGCGCCAACGTGCTCGGCAACGGCATAGCGAATGACCTCGTGGTCATTTCGCCGCCGACGGTTCCAGCGGCCACGCTGGTGATGCCCCGCCGCGACGGAGGCCCGATCATCAGCCTGGACATGGCAACCGGCGCCGCCCTGAGCGTGCAGTTCGTCGGCTTCTCGCCCACCCAGGAGCTCGAAGCGTTCCTGATGATCAATCGAGCCCGCAACCTAGCGGAGTTCAAGGACGCCCTGCAGCGCTTCGACGCGGGCTCGCAGAATTTCGTGTACGCCGACATCGACGGCAATATCGCCTTCTTTACCGCCGGGGAGATCCCGGTTAGAGAGGACCTTCAGGCCATGACCGTCAGTGGCGCGCCGCCCTGGTTTGTGCGCAACGGCCAAGGCGGTAACGAATGGCTGAGTGTGCAGAACCCGCAGCCGCACCAGGCGACGCCGCACGAGATTATTCCATTCGATGAGATGCCGCAGCTCGTGAATCCGCCGGCAGGATTTTTTGTCAATGGCAACAACGATCCCCTCGGCCTGACTCTCGACAACGATCCGCTCAACCAGCTCCGCCCCTCGGGTGGCCTGTTTTACCTGGGTTACTCCTGGAATGGCGGTTTTCGCGCCCATCGCGTGAATGCGAGACTGGGTGAGTTGCTGGGGAGCGACGATCTACTCGTTTCGTTCGAGGAAATGCAGGCGGTGCAGAACGACAACGTCCTGCGCGATGCCCAAGTGCTGAAGCCTTACATCGTGGCCGCGTTCGACCGCGCATCCGTCAGTGCCGTCCCTGAGCTGAGCGCTCTCGCCGCGAAGCCGGGGATAGCGACTGCCGTCGCCCGACTGCGCAGCTGGGATGGCTCCACACCCACCATGAGCGTCGAGGCATCGATCTACGCTGCCTGGCGCTCACAGATGATTGCGAGGGTGATCGACGCTCCACTAGGCCCGCTTCCCAAGCCCGGTGACCAGGACAGCGTGGCCGCTCTGCGCCACATGCTCGACAATTTCGAGACGAGCGGCGGGGTCGGGGCCTCCGGCATCGACTTCTTCGCGGCGCCCGGCATCGTGGCAGCCGCGGACCGGCGCGATTTTGCGCTCCTCGCCAGCCTGGATTCGGGCCTGGACCTGCTCGCCGCGCTGTTCGGCGGATCCACGAACCAGGATGACTACCTATGGGGCGCGCTGCAGCGCATCGCTCTCAATCACCCGCTGGGAGTCGCGTTCAGCATTCCGCCGATCCCCACGGACGGCGGCTTCCAGACGGTCGACCCCGCCTTGTTCAACGTGCGCGCGAGCACACAGCAGGACTTCATCTACAGGTTCGGCGCTGCGCACCGCTCGGTGTACGAGCTGATACCCAATGGCAACCGGGGCGCGTCCATCTGGGCGGGTGGAACGAGCGGCGATCCTTTCAGCCCGAATTACACGCAGTTCCTCGAGCGCTGGGTAGCTAACGAGACCCTGCCGCTCCTCCTTGGGAAGCAAGAAGTAAAGCGTAGCGGCGCTGTGCTTGAGCGATATGTTCCGGCGCCTCAATAGCAAGCCCATAGCGCTCCAGCCCGGCCGGTTACGATTTGCTGTTTGATGCTGGCCGGGGAGAGCGCTGCACGAAGAAGCAAATGTGCGCTGCTGACGTCGCTGGCCCCAACTGATCATCGGCGACCGGGACCGTTATTCTGCCGGCTCCCGGCAACGTGGACCATAGCATCTGGCTACCGGGCATTGACGCTCCCGAGATGGGGCGACCCTACGGCAAGGCGTCAAGGGCAAATCTTTTACGGCTGGCCTGGGCCGAGGAGTCCAAGGCCGAATGCCCCAAGGCGGATCCCTACGAGGGGCTGGTTTGCAAAGTCTGGGTCGAGCCGGAGCTTAAGCTTCCCCGTTTGCCGGACTTCCGAAAAGGAGCAATAAAAGGGGCCGCCACCCTCGAATTCCACAGATATCCCTTGAAAATTCCAGAGGGATATTCAGGCGCGAATATCTTTTTCGGCTCGCATTCACACGCGGGCTGCGCATCGACCAGGGATCCACCGCGCCAGAGGAAATCGAGCCTAGCCCCATTAACCCCGCTTTAACCCGCAATGGCGCCCGCGGAAACGGTGAGCGCGATAACGCTCCCCAGGGCGCCGGGGAGGATGTTCCGGGTGCCCTGGGCGGAAAAGCTGTCACGCACACGCGTTGCCCTGAGTGCCTCCACCTCCCCGGGAGCGCTTGTCGTCGAATGGCGAGTTCCCAACCCACGCAGCCGTTAGCGGGCGGTTCCCTGCATGAGCTCTGCCTTGAGACTCACCGCGCGCGGCCGCCAGGGCCGCTACCTTTTGCCGGCCGCATCTCCGTGCGCCTGCCTCGCGCGATCAGGCGAGGTCGAAGCGGTCCAGGTT
>DKBC01000295.1 GCA_002451065.1 Betaproteobacteria bacterium UBA6910 | reverse complement strand
CGCATGGGCTGGTTCTTCACCAAAGCGGCGCTGCTCACCTTCGGCGGCGCCTACGCCGTGCTCCCCTACGTGTACCAGGGAGGAGTGGAGCATTACGGCTGGCTCACCGGGCCCCAGATGATCGACGGGCTGGCCCTGGGGGAGACCACGCCGGGTCCCCTCATCATGGTGGTGACCTTCGTCGGCTTCGTCGGCGGCTGGACCAAGCAGGTGTTTGGCGACGCGCTGTTCGCGGGAGGGCTGGCGGGGGCGGCGGTGGCCACCTTCTTCACCTTTCTGCCCTCGTTCCTGTTCATCCTCATCGGCGGCCCGCTGGTGGAGGCCACCCATGGCGACATCAAGTTTGTGGCACCCCTGACCGGGATTACCGCGGCGGTGGTGGGCGTGGTGCTGAATCTCGCCGTTTTTTTTGGCTACCACGTGCTGTGGCCGGCGGGATTCGACGGCAACTTCGAGTGGTTCTCCGCGCTGCTCGGCGTGGCGGCGTTCATCGCCCTGTGGCGGTTCAAGGCCGGCATCATCCCGGTGATTGCCGCCTGTGCCCTGGTGGGGCTGGCGTTCCGGCTTCTCGCCCCGGGGGGGCTCGCCTGAGGCACGCCCCGGAAACGTTGACCCGAGAAATGTCATCGGATAAAGTGCGGCGTTCACATCCATCCCGAAACTAACACCATGAAAAAGCAACTGCTTTGGATAGCACTGGGGAGCTTCGGCATGCTCGCCGCGGGCGGCGGGGCGCAGGCGGCCGGGGATCCCGAAAAAGGCGCCCGCAAGAACTCCATGTGCGAGGGATGCCACGGGATTCCGGGCTACCGCACCGCCTTCCCCAAGGTGTACACGGTGCCAAAGCTCGGAGGCCAGCATCCGACCTACATCCTCTCCGCGCTCCAGGGCTACAAGTCCGGCGCGCGCAAGCACCCGTCCATGAACGGGGTGGCGGCGACGCTCAGCCAGCAGGACATGGAAGATTTGGCTGCCTTCTACGCGGCGCAGAAATGACCCGGGAACCCCACGCCATGAAGATCTTGATTGCAGCAGCAGCCCTCGCCCTGATTGCCGGGCCGGCCATTGCCGGCGACGCGGAGGCGGGCAAGAAAAAGGCCGCCGAGGTTTGCGCCGCCTGCCACGGCCCCGACGGCAACAGCCCGACGCCCGATTTCCCGCGCATCGCGGGCCAGTACGAGGACTACCTGGCGAAGGCCCTCTCCGACTACAAGAGCGGCAAGCGCGACAACCCCATCATGCAGGGCATGGCGGCGCCCCTCTCCGACGCCGACATCGCCAACCTGGCGGCGTATTACGCCAAGCAGAAGGGCCTGGTGGTGCGCTGATCCGCGGGCGAACCCAGCGAAAACGGGGCGCCGCGGCGTCCCGTTTTTTTGCCCATGTTGCGCCGGCCTGCCGGCCGCGCGGAAATCCGGGTCGCTATTTCTTGAGCTTCATGATGCCGAGGGCGTTCATCACCATCTTCTCCCACACCGGCTCCGTGGTGCCCTTCTTCATCTTGCGCAGAAAGTACTTCTCGAAGGCCACCTTGGCCAGGTGCACCCACTTNNGACTCGATCATGTAGCCGGTCTTGGGCGCGCCGGTCGGGACCGGCGTCGCTTCCACCGGGGGAATCGCCACGCATACCCCCACCGAGTAAACGTTGTGGAACTTGGGGTTGCGCTGGAACTGGTCGATCAGGATGAAGCCGCGCGGGTTGGTGAGGCCCTCGATGCCGAACACCGCGTCCACGCCCTTGAACGCCGGAAGCATCATGGAGTACTTGAACTCCAGCACGTGCTCCTTCTTGGGCTGGCCGTTCTCGTCGTGCTCGGTCACGTACATCTTGCCGGCCTCGACCTTGGTGGTCTTGGCGTTGCAGATCCACTTGATGTGGCGGTCGCGGAACGCCGATTCCAGCAGGCCCTTGGAATCGCCGACCCCGCCGAGGCCGAGATGCCCGATATAGGGCTCTGCGGTGACGAAGGTCATGGGCACCTTGTCGCGGATCTTGCGCTTGCGGAGGTCGGTGTCCATGATCATCGCGAACTCGTAGGCCGGACCGTAGCAGGACGCGCCCTGCACCGCGCCGACCACGACGTGTCCCGGCTCCGCCACGAACGACTGCCAGAACTGCTCGGCGGTCTCGGCGTGGTCCACGTGGCAGATCGACTGGGTGTGGCCGCCGGGCCCGAGGCCCTCCACCTCCTCGAACGCCAGCTTCGGGCCGGTGGCGATCACCAGGAAGTCGTAGTCCACCGAGCGACCGTCGTCCAGCTCCACCTGGTTCCGGTCCGGGTGCACGCGCTTGGCGCCGACGCCGATGAAGTCAATCTTGCGCTTGGCGAGCAGCGGGCCGATGTCGAGCTCGATGTCGTCGCGCTTGCGCCAGTCCACCGCCACCCAGGGATTCGAAGGCACGAAGTGGAACTTGGGGTTGTTGGAGATCACGGTGATCTGGTCGGTTGCGCGTGCCTTCTCCCGCATCTCGTAGGCCATGGGCATGCCCCCGATGCCCGCTCCAAGAATGACGATGCGTGCCATGAATACGTCCTCCTCAATGTTGATCCCGGTGGGGAAACTGCGGCATGGCGTGGGATGCGGTGCCGCTTGCACCGGATTCTAAACCAACAATGCTACTACGACCCCGGGGACGTAAGCCGACGAAATTTTGAGTGAGCCCATAAACGCGGCTTTTTTCCGAGTCCCGCGGTCGGGTTTGACTTCCTTTTGCCCCTGGCGTCTAGCGGATGCTGAACCCGTGGTACAGGTACGCCACCAGGACGACCCCCAGCACCCCGAGCGCGGCGCAGGCAAAAGTCGTGAGGTTGACCCAATAGCCGGCGGGAATCTCCACCGGCCGCAGGCCGCGGACCACGGTCCGGTACTGCAACATGGCGAGGAACGCCAGGAGCGTGCCCAGCAGGATGAAGCCGACGCCGACCCAGAACGAGAGTGCGGGATCCACATGGGGGAGGTCCGGGCCGGCCATCATCTCCGCAAACAGGCCGAAGCGTTCCACCACGAATCCGAACGCCATCAGCGCCAGGCTGGTCCGCACCCACGCGAGGAGTGTGCGCTCGGCGGCAAACAGCACGCGGGGGTCGGCGAGGTCGGACATGGATGCGCTCGTCTCCTGCTCAGCGCCCGGCGAAGCGGTCCAGGCAGTCGAAATAGACCGCCGCGTCCGGGACGGCGCCCTGGCGCTGGGCCTGCCAGATCATCTCCCCCAGGCACTCCATCACCGCATGCAGGGCGTCGTGCTCCGAGCCCGCCTTCGCTCGCAGGGCCTCGAAGCGGGCGCGGATCCCCGGCGGCTGGTCGATGGAAAGCTGCTCCCGGATCGCCAGGTGCATGGAAAGGTGGAGGAAGGGATTGGTCTCCGCCGCCTCCGGCGTCCAGTCCCGGTCCCGGTAGCGCTCCGGGTCGTCCAGGAACCGGTGGTACTCCGGGTGCTCCACGATCGCCGCGACCGCGATCTGCTCCAGGTCGCTGAGGGGCTGCCCGGCGCGGTACTTCGCCCAGGCGTCGAAGAAGAACTGCCGGGCCTGGTCGCGGGTGGGCTGGAACATGGGTGCGGTGTCGGCGTGGGCTGGTCGATGCAGCCCAATGGTACCGCGAACCGCTGCGCGGCCCCTCAGGCCGCGCGGTCCAGCGGGCTCCGCACGCCCCGGCCGCCCTTGTTCAGCACGTGGGTGTAGATCATGGTCGTACTGACGTCGGAGTGTCCCAGAAGCTCCTGCACCGTCCGGATGTCGTACCCGCCTTCCAACAGATGGGTTGCAAACGAATGGCGCAGGGTATGGCAATGCACCGGCTTGGCGATGCCCGCCAGGCGGGCCGCGCGCTTGACGGCCCGCTGCAGCACCGAGTCGTCCAGGTGATGCCGCCGGATGACCCCGTCCTCCGGGTCAACCGAGCGGTTCCGGGAGGGAAAAACATATTGCCAGCCCCACTCGTAACCGGCC
>DKBC01000018.1 GCA_002451065.1 Betaproteobacteria bacterium UBA6910 | reverse complement strand
GCGGCTTCTGTGTCGACCCCATCGAGAAGAAGCCGCTGAACCACTTCCTGCCGGGAACCTCCGTGCTCTCCTTCGGCACGGCGGGGTGCAACCTCGGGTGCAGGTTCTGCCAGAACTGGGACATCTCCAAGTCCAAGGACATGGACCGGCTGGCCGACGCAGCGTCGCCCCGCCAGCTCGCCAGGGCCGCCCAGCAAACGGGCTGCAAGAGCGTCGCGTTCACTTACAACGACCCGGTGATCTTCGCCGAGTACGCCATGGACGTGGCGGATGCCTGCCGCGAAATCGGCATCCTCACCGTGGCGGTCACCGCCGGTTACATCCACGACGCGCCGCGGCGCGAGTTCTACGCAAAGATGGACGCGGCCAATGTGGACCTCAAGGGGTTCACCGACGCCTTTTACGTGAAGCTCTGCGGCGGTCATCTGCAGCCCGTGCTGGACACCCTCGTTTACCTCAAGCACGAGACCGGTGTCTGGTTCGAGATCACCACCCTGCTCATTCCGGGCTGGAATGATTCCGACGCGGAGCTGCGCAACATGTGTCAATGGATCCGGAAGGAACTGGGTCCGGACGTGCCCCTGCATTTCACGGCCTTTCATCCCGACTGGAAGATGAACGACGTGCCGGCCACGCCGCCGGCGACGCTGACCCGGGCGCGTCGGATCGGCATGGAAGAAGGTCTGCACTATGTCTACACGGGCAACGTTTACGACACCGAGGGAGGAACCACCTATTGCCCGGGCTGCCGCGAGCCGCTGATCGTGCGCGACTGGTACGCGATCCTCGAGTACCACGTCACCGACGACGGCCACTGCCCCTCCTGCGGGGCCGCCATCGCGGGACGCTACGAGAAATACACCCGCGCGTTTGGAAGGCGTCGGGTTCCGGTGCAGATCACCCCGCGCGAGTTTGCCTGACGCCATGACCACCCTGGACAAGGAAATCCGCATCCCCGCCGACGGCCTGCAGCTGGAGGGCGCCCTGGTCCTTCCCAGCGGGGCGACGGGCGTGGTCGCCTTCGCCCACGGCAGCGGCTCCAGCCGCTTCAGCCCGCGCAACACCTTCGTTGCCGGGGAGTTGCACAAGGCCGGGGTCGGAACCCTGCTGTTTGATCTGCTCACCCGGGAGGAAGACCGGGACTACCAGCGGCGCTTCGACATCGCGCTCCTGACCACGCGGCTGCTGGCCGCCACCCGCTGGCTGCAGGGCGATGCGGCGACCCGGACGCTCAAGCTCGGTTATTTCGGCGCCAGCACCGGCGCGGCCGCGGCGCTGCAGGCGGCCGCCGCATTGGGCGATGCGATATCCGCGGTGGTTTCCCGGGGCGGACGCCCCGACCTCGCCGGCCGGGAAGCTTTGCCGAAGGTGCGCTCTCCGACTCTGCTCCTCGTGGGCGGCTTCGACGACGTGGTCATCGGGCTCAACGAGCAGGCCTACGCGCTGCTCGACTGCGAAAAGAAACTTCAGATCATTCCTGGAGCCACCCACCTGTTCGAGGAGCCCGGCACGCTGGAGCAGGTCGCGGCAACCGCCGCCGAGTGGTTTGCCAGCCACCTGGTCTGACGCGCAAGATTTATTTCCGCGCCTGGTCCGGGTACGCCGAGCCGGGTCTCAGCCCCCGCGCTTCTCGGCCAGGATGGCGATGACCTCGGAGTCGTCCACCTGGGGAAAGTCGCCGTAAAACTGGCCCACGGCATAGAAGTTGGTGGGCGCCAGCAGGCACACGGTCTCGTCCGCGTATTGCCGGACCTTCTCCAGCGTGTCGGGCGGCGACACGGGCACCGCGCACACGACCTTTTCGGCGCCCCGGGCGCGCAAGGCATGCAGCGCCGAGATCATGGTGGAACCGGTGGCAAGGCCGTCGTCCACCACAATCACGATACGGCCCTTGGGATCGATGGGCGGATGCACCGGCGTGTACTGGGCCCGGCGCTGGCGGATGGTCTCCAGCTGGGCCTGCTTTTCTTTCTCCAGGTAATCTTCGCCCGCGTAATGGCGCGCGTGCTCCGCGAGATAAGCCCAGCCGCTTTCGTCGATGGAGCCCAGCGCGAATTCCGGATTTCCGGGGGCGCGCAGCTTCCTCACCAGCACCACGTCGAGGTCGCCTCCCAGCTCATCGGCCAGGATGCGGGCCATGGGCACCGCTCCCCGGGGAATCGCCAGCACCAGGGGGTTACGGCCCATGTATGCGGACAACGCCGCGGCCAGCTTGCGGGCAGCCTCAGCACGGTTGCGGAACATCGCCTTTTTCCACCTCCCCTTCCATATTCATCATAGCCCAAACCCCGTCCCGCCCCCCGCGCCGCAGAGGGCGGCCGCAGCGCAGGCCGCGACAGCCGGCCTCGTTCTCGTCCAACTCGGCCACGACATCGGTTACTTCCTCCAGCCGGCCGGGACCGCAGACTGCCGTATAATCGCGCTTTTTTGCGGACGCACTTCCACTCCATGCTGCCTCAGGCATTGGTTCCTGCCCGGGGGCAGCGCCTGCGCTGGGGCCGACTCCCCGGCTCCAGCGATGCCCTCGCCATAGCGCGCCTAGCCAGTGAGCGACGCCCCCTCGCGGTACTTGCGGCAAGCGCCCTCGACGCCCAGCGGCTGCGGGAGGAAATCGCCTGGTTCAGTCCGGAACTGCGGGTAAGCCTGCTGCCGGACTGGGAGACCCTGCCCTACGACAGCTTCTCGCCCCACCAGGACCTGGTGTCGGAGCGGCTGGCGACCCTGTACGAGATCCAGCGCGGCGCCTGCGACGTCATCGTGGTGCCGGTCACCACCGCGCTCTACCGCCTGGCGCCGGTGGAATACCTCGCCGCCTACAGCTTTTTCCTCAAGCAGGGCCAGACCCTGGAGACCGACGCGCTGCGCGGCCAGATGGTCCTGGCGGGATACTCCCACGTGACCCAGGTGGTCTCGCCCGGGGAGTTCGCGGTGCGCGGCGGGCTCATCGACCTCTTTCCCATGGGAAGCCCCCTTCCTTACCGCCTGGACCTGCTGGACAACGAGATCGAATCCATTCGCAGCTTCGACGCCGACACCCAGCGCAGTCTGTACCCGGTGCCGGAAATCCGCCTGCTGCCGGCCCGGGAGTTCCCCATGGATGAGGTCGGGCGCACCCGCTTCCGTGCCCGCTTCCGGGAGCGCTTCGAGGGCGATCCCTCCAGGAGCCGCATCTACAAGGACGTGGGCCAGGGGCTGGCGCCGGCGGGCATCGAGTATTACCTGCCCCTGTTCTTCGAACAGACGGCGACCCTGTTCGATTACCTCAAGCCGGAAACCGTGCTGGTTTTGCACCACGACGTGGCCGAGGCGGTGGAAGGCTTCTGGCGGGACACGCGTTCCCGCTACGACCTGCTGAGGGGTGACCGCGATCGTCCCCTGCTGCCGCCCCAGGATTTATTTCTCCCGGCGGATCAATTCTTCGGCGAAGCGAAACCGTTCGGGCGCGTCGAGATTCCTGGGCTCCCGGCCAAGGGGGAAGCGGCACCGCAACAGGAGACGCCGCCCGATGTTTCCCCGGCGGTCCAGCCACTGCCGCCGCTCGCGGTGGACCGCAAGGCCGAGCAACCCCTCGCCCGGCTGGCGGCGTTTCTCGAAGAATTTCCCGGCAGGGTGCTGGTCTTGGCGGAAGGGCTGGGGCGGCGCGAGGTCATGAGGGACTACTTCCGGGAGCAGGGCCTGGCGCCGACCGCCTGCGAAAGCTTCGCCGCCTTCCTCGACGGGAGCGAGCGTTTCTGCCTCGGGGTCGCGCCTCTGGAATCGGGATTTGTCGCGAGGGACGACGCCTTCGCCCTCGTCACCGAGTCCGAGCTCTACGCCACCCACATCCGCACCCGCGCCCGGGAGGCGGCACGGCGCGTCACCACCGAAGCGGTGCTCAAGGATCTCACCGAGGTCAAGCCGGGAGACCCCGTGGTGCACGAGAGCCACGGCATCGGCCGCTTCCAGGGCCTGGTCAACCTGGACCTTGGGGAAGGCGAGACCGAGTTCCTGCTCCTGGCGTACGCAGACGGCGACAAACTCTACGTTCCGGTGGCCCAGCTTCATCTCATCAGCCGCTACAGCGGCGCCCAGCCCGAGGAGGCGCCGCTGCACAAGCTGGGCAGCGGCCAGTGGGACAAGGCCAAGCGCAAGGCCATGGAGCAGGTGCGGGACACGGCGGCGGAACTGCTCAATCTTTATGCCCGGCGCGCGGCGCGGGTGGGCCACAGCTTTTCCTTCAAACCCCACGACTATGCGGTCTTCGCCGACGGCTTCCAGTTCGACGAGACGCCGGACCAGCTCGCCGCCATCAGCGCCGTGATCGAGGACCTGACCGCCGGCAAGCCCATGGACCGCCTGGTGTGCGGCGACGT
>DKBC01000272.1:9954-19294 GCA_002451065.1 Betaproteobacteria bacterium UBA6910 | reverse complement strand
CCCTCCTCTGCGCCGGGCTCATCGGCTACCGCTCCCTGCGCATGGCGGGAGACGCCCGGCGCCTCGGCATTTACGGATTCGGCGCGGCCGCTCACATCGTCGCCCAGGTGGCGAGCTACGAGGGCCGCGAGCTCTACTGCTTCACCCGGCCCGGGGACGCAGACGCGCGGCGCTTTGCCACAGAGCTGGGGGCAACCTGGGCAGGCGACTCGACGGCGACGCCGCCGGAGCTGCTCGACGCGGCCATCATCTATGCGCCGGTAGGCAGCTTGGTGCCGGCCGCCCTTCGCGCCCTGCACAAAGGGGGCACAGTGGTCTGCGCCGGGATTCACATGAGCGACNNGACGCCGCGATCATCTTCGCGCCCGTCGGTTCGTTGATTCCGGCGGCGCTGCGCGCGGTGGTCAAAGGAGGTCGCGTGGTGTGCGCCGGGATTCACATGAGCGACATCCCCTCCTTTCCCTACGAGATCCTGTGGGGGGAGCGCGTCGTGCGCTCGGTGGCCAACCTGACCCGCGCCGATGGCGAGGCCTTTCTGGAACTCGCTCCCAGGGTTCCGGTCCGGACGACGGTGCAGACTTTTCAGCTCGATCAGGCCAACGAAGCCATGGACCGCCTCCGCTCGGGCCGGATTACTGGCGCTGCAGTACTCGTTCCCTAGTATTTTATCTGGTTGATATGCTTAAGAATTGCCGGGAGTCCTCGGCCTTGGATTGGTGCAGTGCAAAAAAACTTCTTGACATTCTGTTGCCCCGCCCTAGAATACGCATTGTGCAGCGCAGCAAAACACCCGCAAGGGGCTGCCCAAGAGCTTTCGCAAACGTTCCACTTTTGACCAATAGGAGATTAGATATGGTTACCGCACCCGAGAAACTGGTTGCCCTCAACAAGTCCAACGTCGAGTCCGCCGTTAGCGTCGCCAACATCCTTCTGGATGGGGCCGAGCGCCTGGCAGACGTTCAATTGACCGTTGCCAAGGCCGCCGTGGCCGACGCCGCCAAGAACGCCAAGATCCTGGCGAACGTGAAAGACGCGCAGGGCTGGATGGGCCTGCAGTCCGAGCTGGTCGCGCCCAGCTTCGAGAAGGCCGTTGCTTACTCCCGCGCCGTGTACGAAATCGCGGCGCAGACCCAAGCCGAGCTGACGCAAGTCGCCGAAGAGCGCGTCACCGAGGTGAACAAGACCTTCGTCGGCACCTTCGAGCAGTTTGCCAAGACCGCCCCCACCGGCGTGGGCGCGGACGCCGCGGTCGCGGCGATGAAGTCGGCGATGGCCGCTGCTTCCTCGGCCTACGACACCATGACCAAGGCCGCGAAGCAGTATGCGGATCTGACCGAGGCCAACGTGACCGCCATCACTTCCAAGGCGGTGCAGGCCCAGAAGAAGTCCAAGGCTGCCTAAGGCACCCTGAGTCAGGCTTCGACTAGAAACCCCCGGGGCTCACCCGGGGGTTTTTCTTTTTGGGCCGCGATGCGGACCATCCCGCCCGACGGCGCGAAGCGACTAACCGACGTAATCAGTTTCCCGCCGGCGCCGAGTGCGGTGGTAGCGAATATCCCGCCGCAGGATCCCAAAGCGCAGGTATAGAGCGGGCAGCACCACCATGTTGAGCGCGGTGGATGAGAGCAGGCCGAAGAGGATCACGATGGCCATGGGTGCCTGGATTTCGCTTCCCGGCTCCCCCGCCGCCATGGCCAGCGGCACCAGTGCGAGTCCCGCCGCCAGTGCTGTCATCAGGATCGGCACCAGCCGCTCGCGGGCGCCGCGCTTCACCGCCTCGATGACATTGGTCACCCCCTCGTGCTCGACCAGGTGGTGGAAGTGCGCCACCATCATCACGCCATTGCGCGTGGCGATGCCGAATAATGTGATGAGGCCGATGATCGAAGCCACAGAGATCACGCCCCCGGCCGCGAACACCCCGACGATGCCGCCGATCAGCGCCAGCGGCAGGTTCAGCATCACTAGCACCGCGTCGCGCACCGATCGAAACGCCACGTACAGGAGAAGGAACATGCCGCCGGTCACCACCACCCCCAGCAGCAACAGGGTACGCGCCGCTTCCTGGGCGCTTTCGAACTGGCCGCCATACTCCACGTGATAGCCCGGGGGCAGCTCGATGCTGCGTGCCATACGGGCCCGGATGTCGTCCACCACCCCTGCCAAATCCCGTCCCGCGACGTTGGCGGTAACCACGATCTTGCGCTGGACGTTCTCGCGGCTGATCTGGTTCGGCCCCAGGTCCTTCCTGACCTGCGCCAGCGCCGACAAGGGCAGGCGTGCGCCGGAGGCGGTGGTAATCAGCGTTGAGCGGATCGCATCCAGGCTTTCCCGCACCGCCGGATCGTAGCGAACCACGAGGTCAAACGCGTTCTGACCCTCCAGCAATTTTGAAGCCGCGACCCCGGCGAACGCCGCCTCGATGGCTTCCGATACGCGGGCCACGGTAAGCCCGTGGCGGGCAAGCGCGGTCCGGTCGAAGCGCACGGTGAGCAGCGGAACATCCGTTTGCTGCTCGCCAGCGACATCCACCGCGCCGGGTATCCCGGTGACAGCCGCCTTGGCCTCTTCGGCCAGGCGCCTCAACTCGTGCAGATCCGGACCGAACAGCTTCACCGCAATGTTGGCACGGCTTCCCGACAGCATGTGGTCGATGCGGTGCGAGATGGGCTGACCCACCACGATGCTCATGCCCGGAATTTTTGCCAAGTCCGCACGCAGCGCACTCAGGAACTCCTCCTTGGTCCGGTCCTTAAGCGTGAGGCGCACCTCGATTTCCGAGTCCTGAATGTTGAGGGCATGGGGATCCAGCGGCGAGCGTCCAGTGCGGCGTGCTGTCGCGGTCACTTCCGGATGCGAGAGCAGCACGGCTTCCACCATGCCTCCAAGACGATCCGACTCCTCCAGCGAGGTGCCGGGAACGGTTGACGCGCTGACCGTCAACGCACCCTCGTTGAAGTCGGGAAGGAACGCCCGCCCGGCGAACGGGGTAGCGGCCAGGGCCCCTCCCAGGAGCACCAGCGCGAACCCGCCGATGGTTCTCCAGCGGAGGACGGTGGCATCGAGCAGCCGGTCGTAGCCTTTCTTGAGGCGTTCCACCCATGCCGGCTCGTGGCCCGCAAGGACGGTATTTGAGTGGGGCAGCAGGAGGGAGGACAGCACCGGTGTCACGGTGATGGCCACCAATAGGGACGCCGCCAAGGCCACCACATAGGCAAAGCCCAGGGGCACCATCAGGCGCCCCTCCACCCCGGAGAGGAAAAACAGGGGCAGGAACACCAGCATGATGATGAGGGTGGCGAACACTATGGAGCCCTGAATCTCCCGCGTCGCCTCGAATACCACCCGTAAGGGATGCAGGCGCTCGCCGGTTTCACTGGTGCGGTGCTCCCGCAGCCGGCGCACGATGTTTTCCACAACGATGATGGCATCGTCCACCAGGGCCCCCAGGGCAATGGCAAGGCCTCCCAGGGTCATAGTGTTGAGGGTGCCCCCCAGTGCCTTCAACGCCAGGATCGCGGCGAGCATCGAGAGCGGGATGGCGGTGAGGGTGATGAACGTCGCCCGACCGCTCCAGAGGAACCCGAAGACGATGGCCACCACTAGCAGCGCCCCGTCGCGCAGGGCTGCCAGCAGATTGTCGACGGCCGTCTGGATGAAGTCTGCCTGGCGGAAAATCCGGGTATCCAGCCTCATGCCCGCCGGCAATCCGGCCTGCACGTCCGCAAGGGTCTGGTCCAGCCTCTCCGTCAGCTTCAGGGTGTTGACGTTGGGTTGCTTCTGGATGCCGAGCACCACCGCCGGCCGGCCGTTGGCCGCGCCTTCGCCAACCTTGAACGCGGTCCCCAGGCGCACTTCAGCCAGGTTCCGCACCAGGACCGGATTGCCCTCACGCAAGGCCACGACCGTTTCCCCGACGTCCTCTACGGTGCGGACCCGGCCCACCCCCTGGATCAGGTACTGCTGACCGCCCTCCACGTAAAACCCCGCCGGAGCGTTCTGATTCGTTTCCCGGACCGCGCGAATGACCTCGTCCAGGGTCACGCCGTAGGCGGCCAAGCGCTCGGGGCGCAGCACGACCTCGTATTGGCGGACGTCGCCCCCGATGGGAATCACTTCCGCCACGCCGGGTTCCGCCAGGATTCGCCGCCGCAGCACGAAATCCGCGGTGCGCTTGATCTCGGTGGCGTCATGGCGGTCCGAGCCGAGGGCGACGAACATGATCTCCCCCATGATGGAGGCGGCCGGGGCGATGATGGGCGAAGGCAGGTCCGGTGGCAGGGAGGCCCGGGCAAGCTGCAGTTTTTCGGCCACCACCTGTCGCGCCACCAGCAGGTCGGTGCCCCAGTTGAACTCCACCACCACCGTGGCTATCCCGGTCTTGGTGGTCGAGCGTACCCGGCGCACCCCCGGCGCGCCGTTGAGCGCGGTCTCGACGGGAAAGGTGACCTGCGCCTCCATGTCTTCCGGCGCCATGCCATGGGCCTCGGCAACCACCGTGACCGAGGGCGCGGTAAGGTCGGGGAACACGTCCACCGGCATGCGCGCGGTCTCCCATCCGCCCCAGAGCAGGAGCAGCACTGAGGCCGCCACCACGAACAGCCGGTTGCGCAACGACCACGCGATGGTGGATCTGATCATGGGGTGCCCGGCTCAGTGAGCGTGGCCGTGGCTTTCCACCGCGGGCACGCTGCCGGCGAGTTTCACCAGGTATGCGCCACGGGACACGACGCGCTCGCCCTGGCGCAGGCCCTGGGGCACGGCCACCCATGCGCCGTCCCTCGGGCCCAGCTGCACTTCCCGGCGGGCGAAGCGTTCCCCGGTGAGCTGCACGAACACCACGCTGCGGCCGCCCTCGTCGACGACCGCGGAAACCGGAATCGCAAACGCTTCCTCCGTGGCGCCCACCGCAATGCCGACACGGGCCGACATCCCGATGCGCAGCCGCTTTTCCGGTTCGGTCAGCTCGAAGATCACCGGGACGGTCCGCGATTCCCGGTCCACGACGCCGCCCACCGCGACCAGCCGCGCGTTCCTGCCGACCGTGAAGTCGAACGTCTCTTCAAATCCTTCCACCCTGAACCACCCTCCGGTGGCGCGGTCCAGGCGCCCGAGCTCGCTCTCCGGCACGCGCGCCTCAAGCCACACGCGGTTCGGGTCCACCACGTGGAGCACCGGGGCCCCCTCGGTGAGAAACGCCCCTGGCACCACCATCACTTCGGCGACGACGCCGGAAATCGGCGCCTCGATGGGAAGCCCGCCACGCCGCCCGCGGGCGGCCGGGCTCTCCCGGTAATGTCCTAACCGGGCCTCCGCCGCGCTCAATTCCGCCTGCGCAGCCTGCTCCTCGCTGCGCGCCGCGATCAGCCGCTTCTGGGGAACGGCTTCGAGGCCGAACAGGGACTCCATACGCTCCCGATCCTGGCGTGCCCGCTCCAGCGCCAAGCGCGCCTTGGCCAGGTTCAGCTCCAGAGAAGCCAAGTCCGCGTCGCTCCCCAGGTGAGGCGCGAGCCGCGCCAGCACCTGTCCTTCCTGAACCTTCATGCCAACCCGGGGAAATCCCTGGGGGCCGGGCTGCAGATGCCCCGACGCCGGCGAGTGCAGCACCGCCTCGCCGTCGCTGTGGGCTCGCAGGGTGCCGGTGGCCAGCACCAGTTCGCGCACCGGCCGCCGGGCCGCCGGAACGGTCGCGAAGTCGGTGGCCCACTGCCGCTCCTTGGTCAGCAGGATTCCCTCGTCATGGGCGTGCTCAGCTTCATGATGATCGTGGGCGGCGTGCTCCGAAGCCGCGTCGGGAAACACTCGCACCTCGCCCAGCTCGTGGGTCGCCTTGCTATCGGCGTTCTCCCAGCGCACCGCAAGCCGGCGCACGCCGGGGTGCCGCGGGCTCACCGTGAGCCGAAAAATCCCGGGTTGGGCCGGAGCATCTGCCTCGAATCGCTCCTCCGGAGCACCGCCGCCACCCAGCACGAGGCTTATCCGGCCCTCGCCCACCGGCTTGAAGTCAGCGAGACGGGTAAGGTGGAAAACGAATGCCGCTTTCTCTTCGGCCACCAGGGGCGGATGCTCGAGATAGAGTTCGGTCCGGTCGGCGAAATGGGTGACTTGGCGGATTTCCTCATGGTGCGCGTCTTCAGCGCGGGGCTGACTTCCTTCCACCGCCAGTCCGTGTTCATGCTCCCCCATCCACTTGGTCACGCTCCAGGTGATGCCCCCTCCCGCCAGGGCCGCCACCAGGGCAACGGTCGCCGCGGTCGTCGCTTTCATTGGGGAATCTCTCCAATCACCCGATCCAACTCGATGCCCGAAAGCCGCGCGGTGAGCTCCATGCCGAGCGCCTCAGCTTGCGCTTCCATCAGCGTGCGGTAGGCGTCCAACAGATCCAGGACGCCACCCTCCCCGGCGCGGTAAGCGGCTTCGGCCACCCGCGCCAGCTCGTGGGAGGCCTCGACGGATTGGGCACGGAACTGAACGGCGGCCTCCCGCAGATGTTGGGTCTGCTGCCACAGGCCGCGTGCCTCTCCCCGGCTTCGGGCACGGGCAAGGCCCAGTTCCCCCCGGGCTGCGAGAGCTTCGGCGGCGAGCCGCCGGGACGCCTCCTGTCCGTGGTCGAATACCGGGAGCGGAATCGACACGGCGATCACGATGCCGTCGTCGGTCGCGAACGGCTCGCTCACCCGTTTGGGTCCGGCGCCGAGCGTCACCTCCGGAATCCACCCCCGCTCGGCGGCAACGCGCTCCATCTCCAGGGCCGCGGCATGGGCCGCGAGGGACTGCATCTGAGGCTGCTGCTCCAGTCTTGCCAGCACATCCTGCAGCGGAAGAGGCGGCGGCGGCAGGAGATCGCCCTCCAGCGGCAGGCCGGGCGGCCGTCCTATCATGGCGGCGAGTTTCTCCCGGGCACGCTCCAGTTCCGCCTGGGCCGCGGCGAACCGCGCTTCCGCGGTCACCCGCTCCCGGGACAGGCGACGGCGGTCGTAGCCCGATGACTCACCCGCGCGCGCGAGCCGGGACACCACCGTCTCGGCCTGGGAAAGCCGGTCGAGCCAGGCTTGGAACGCCTTGATGCGCCTCTGCAGGAACAGGTTGTCATAGAACGTTCGGCGCACTTCGCCCACCATCTCCACCGCGCGCCCCCTGGCGCCGGCTCTGGCAGCTTCCAGGCGCTGGCCTGCCGCGTCTGCGCGCAAGCTCCGCCGCCCCGAGAAATCGACGGACTGGGAAAGGATCCACTTCTCCTCCACGCTGCGGCCGGCGTCCGTGTTCACGCGGTCGCGCTCGTAACTGAGGGTTGGATTGGGCCAAAGCCCGGCCGCGGCGACCTCCGCTTCGGCCGCCGCCGTGCTGCCCACCAGCACGTCGCGCAGACTCCCGCGATCGAGACCAAGACGGACCGCGTCTGCCTCGGTGAGCGCCTGGCCTTGGGCAGCCGCCATCCAGGCAGCTGCCGTCGCGAAAACAAGAGTGCCGACGCCGATGCGGGTGATCCGGTGTGCCCACGGCACGCCGGAAGGAAATTCGAATTCCATGGCAATTCCTTCGCTGCAATGTCCGGGCAAGCGGGCAAGGCCCGGCCGCCCGGGGACAGGAACAAGACCGGAACGCTATTACGCGAAGGCTTGGATGCGGGGCGGGCGCAACGGCGTTTCGGCAACGCCGGAAGGAACGGCAGACGCGAACACCGGCAAATGGCGATCGTCGGTGCAGGAGAGAGGTGGCAACGGAACCTGCAACATGTGGAGCGGCATGTGGCCGAACTGGTGGCCGGCGCAGGCGTGCTCGTCGTGGTGATCCTGACCAGGAACGCTGGTGCCATGCGAAGCGGCGTGAAGCTCCGACTCCTGCACATCCGCGATCGCATGGTGAGCGTCGGGCGCGACAGACTCCCAGGGAAAATGGGGCGACAACACCGTGGCTAGAAAGACCACCAGCAGCCAGCCCGACACCGCCTTCAGCGCTCCCGTGCTCATCGCGACATTCTAAAGCGGAACCGTGCGACCGGCCACCCGCGGCTCATGCCGGCGCCAATATCAGGTCAAAAGTCCCGGCGGAACCTTCTCCGCTCTGAACCAGATCAATGGCGAGGCTTGTCGGCCGGCGCAGGTGCGGGTCGTCCTTGAAGTACAGTTGCGTAACGAGGGTGCGATAGCCCGGCGCGCTTACGCGGTAGTGAATGTGGGCCGGGCGGCCGGGATAAACTCCCGGGCGAATGGTTCGGAAAGAGTAGCGTCCCTCGGTGTCGCACTTCAGACTCGCCCGGAGCAGGCAACCAGCGTCCGGCATGGCGCCGGTTACCAGGGTGTATTCCCCCTTGGCATCGGTTTGCCAGACCTCCACCAGCGCGCCCGGCAGCGTGCGGCAGTCCGGCATCCCCAGCACCCGTCCCGAAATGGTCAGGCGATCACCCTTGGCCGAAGCGCAGAGGTCGTTCTGGAACGGCTGGTCCGGCACATAAAACGGGCCAAGCTGATCCCGCTGGGTGGGCTGGCAGGCCGCCAAGGCTTCCCGGCCCGCCAGCGGCGAAAGCGCGAGACATGCAAGAAACGAACGGCGGGTCATCATGGGCGCGTCCTCTAGGTCCTGAATCATTGACGCCCAGAATCCGAATTGGTTCTGGGCCAAGGCAGCTTCCGAACGGCACCGGATGCGCCCCGCGTCCCGCGTCGCTAGAATTCGCCCTTGGCCCAGATTCCTCCCATCACCCCATCGTGAACAGCGTCGGCCTCATCAGCGCCCTCGCCGCCGCGGCCCATGTCCTCATCACGCTGGGTCTGTCGGCGCGCGTCATCATGAAGCGCCGCCCGCCCGGAGTGTCGCTGGCTTGGCTCATTCTGGTGGCGTTCCTGCCCTACGCGGGCGCCGTGCTCTACCTGCTGTTCGGCGAGCGGCCCCTGGGGCGGACCCGGAGCGCCAGGGCCGAAAAACTCCGGGACCCGGCCCTGCTCTGGCTCGACCGGCTGGTACGCAGCGAAGCGGCCACGAACTCGGAAGTGCCCATGGCGTGGCAGCCTGTCCGGCGCCTCGCAGATGGCACCGTGGGCCTTCCGGCCCTGGCCCACAATGCCCTCACTCTTCTCACCGATTCCGAGGCGATCCTGCGCGCCATCATCGCCGACGTCGACGCGGCGCGGCAGTTCTGCCTGATGGAGTTCTACATCTGGAACCCCGGCGGCACTGCCGACGACGTGGCCGAAGCGCTCATGGCGGCGGCGAGGCGCGGCGTTCAATGCCGGGTGCTGCTGGATGCCGTGGGAAGCGCCGCCTTCTGGAGCAGCCCATGGCCGCGGCGCATGCGCGAGGCCGGCATCGATGTCCGGAAGGCGCTTCCGGTGGGTCTGGT
>DKBC01000272.1:0-9938 GCA_002451065.1 Betaproteobacteria bacterium UBA6910 | reverse complement strand
TTACTTCAAGCAGGAGTCCGGCGTCGGTCAATGGGTGGACGCCATGGCCCGCATCCGGGGTCCGGCGGTGGAGACCTTGGAGGGGCTGTTCCTCTGGGATTGGGCCCTGGAGACCGGCCAGAGCCTGGAAGCCGCCGCGGACGGGGTGACGGTGGAACCTAAGCGCGCCGACGGAAACGCGGTGGTGCAACTGGTGCCCTCCGGTCCCGGCTCCGAGCGACACGGCGTGGTGCAGCTGCTGCTCGCCGCCGTCTACGGCGCCCGACGCGAACTGGTCCTGACGACGCCGTACTTCGTTCCGGACGAGCCTCTGGTTGCGGCCCTGGGCGCGGCGGCTCAGCGGGGCGTCGAGGTGCGCCTCATCGTCCCGGCGCGGGTGGATTCTTTCCTGGTGCGCCAGGCTAGCCGTGCCTTCTACCAGGACTTACTGGAGGCCGGCGTCGAAATCCTGCTGTTCGAGGGCGGGCTGCTCCACACCAAGAGCATCGTCGCTGACCGGGAGACCGCGTTCTTCGGCACCCTCAACCTCGACATCCGAAGCTTCCTGCTCAACTTCGAGCTGACCCTGATCGTCTATGACGCCGGGTTCGCGTCCCGCCTCGCGGAACTCCAGTCGGAATACGCACGCAACTCCCGCCGACTGACGCTGGCGGAATGGGAGCTTCGCCCAAGGGCCCAGCGATTTGTGGAGAACACCGTCCAACTCATGAGCCCTCTGCTCTAGCGGCAACGGGCTTGCACCCCTGTGGAGCACTCGAGCGCGTCTGCTTTACACAACTTTACCCGGCCAACACAGTCTGCTTACAGGTCATTGCTAATCTGGCTCCGTCGCTGCCGTGGGGCGGCGCAATTGCTGACAGGAGATAGCCACATGACCGAGCCCAATTCCGAAAATTCCGCCCGCGGCACCGCGCAACCAAACCCAAGCCGCCGCCGTTTCTGGCAGGGCATCCTGGCCGGAGGTGCCGGCGCCACCCTGATGTCCCTCGGCTTCTCGGCCTTTTCCCACGGCGGCCATCGCCACGGCGGATTTTTCCGCGGCGGCGGCATGAGGCCTGAGGCCATGCTGGAGCGCGCCGAGTTCGCCACCGACTGGATGCTGTCCAAGGTGGGCGCCAGCGATGCCCAGAAAGAACAGGTCCGCGCCATCGTCGCCCGCACCGTGAACGCCATGGTCCCGGTGCGGGAACAGCACCTCGCCAACCGCAAGGCCATCCTCGAGACCCTGGCGGCACCAACGGTTGAAGCCGGTCGGCTGGCCGAGCTGCGAGACGCCGAGTTGAAGCTGGCGGATCAGGCGTCGGAGGCGCTGCTGGAGGGCGTGACCGACGCGGCCAACGTGCTCACGCCAGCGCAGCGCCAGCAACTGGCGCAGATGGCTGAACGGCACCGCCACGGCCCCTGGTACGAGCGCTCGCGATTCCACAAGCGGAACCGGGACGGGGGGCCGCCACCCCGGACCAGCTAGAATGAAGGCCGTGCGCCAAGGCGCGCGGCCTTCGTTGCGGGAGAGCCATGTCAGACCGGGTCCTGATGATCGAGGACGACCAGTCGCTGTCGTCCCTGATGGCCGAGTACCTCGGCGGTCACGGCCTGCGGGTCACTGCCCGGGCCAGCGCCGCGGAGGGTCTGGCGGCGCTGCGCCGCGGTGATTTCGACGCCTTGGTGCTGGACGTCATGCTCCCCGACCTGGACGGTTTCGAGGTGTGCCGCCGGGTCCGTGCCGAGTCGGACATTCCGATCCTGATGCTCACTGCCCGGGGCGAGGAGACGGACCGCATCGTGGGGCTGGAGCTGGGCGCCGACGATTACCTGCCCAAGCCATTCAATCCGAGGGAGCTGGCCGCGCGGCTGCGCGCCATCCTGCGCCGCACCGGCCAAAGCGTGGCCCAGCGTGAGCGCATGCTGCGATTCGGCCGACTGGAGATCGACCGCGACGCGCGCGTGGTACGGGTTGACGGCGAGGCGCGCGGGCTGACCGCCTACCAGTTCGACCTGCTGTTGACCTTGGCCGAGAATGCCGGCCGGGTAATGTCGCGGCAGGCGCTCATGGACCGCCTCAAGGGTGAAAGTCTGGAGGCGTTCGACCGCAGCCTCGACGTGCACGTCTCCCGCATCCGCTCGGCCATCGAGGACGACCCCAAGCATCCCCGCCGCATCATTACCGTACGCGGTGCCGGCTACGTGTTCGCCCGGAGCCAGGACGCCGGCGACGACGTCTGAAAGCCTGTGACGAACTCATCGCGGAAAGATTCCACTGCGCAAAGCCCCTGAGCGAGCCGGGAGATGATTACAAGCCAGCACGGCGTAAGGCGAGCAGCCAGGCTTCAGAGCAGGCCGGATCCGAAGCCGATCTGATCACAGGCTCTGGACCATGCGCCGCCTCTACCTCCAGATCTATCTCTCGTTTGTCGCGGTGCTGCTGCTGTTCACCGCCCTCATGGCGTTCGCCTGGTGGCTATTGCCCGATCCGCCGGGCGTGCAGCGGGAGCGGGAGGCCACCGCCGCCCTGGTGGCGGAACTGCTGCCGCCCCCGGACGCATCGCCTGAGGAAGTGCAGTCGCGCCTGCAGTACCTCGCAACGCGTTATCCCGCCGATCTCGCCGTGCGCTCACCGGANNCGCCGCATCACCCGCCGCGTGGAGCGCCTGCAATCTCAAGTGGAGGCGCTCGGTGCCGGGGACCTCGCCGCCCGGGTGCAGGTGCAGGGCAACGACGAGGTGGCCGAGCTTGCGGCCAGCTTCAATCGTGCCGCGGGGCGCATCGAGCGCCTGGTAGGCGCCCATCGCGCGCTGCTCGTCAGCGTGTCTCACGAGCTGCGCACCCCGCTGTCGCGCCTGCGCATGGCGCTGGCGCTGCTGGAGCAGGAAGACCGGCCCGACCTCAAGGTCCAGGTGGAGCGCAACATCGCGGAGCTCGACGAGTTGATTGGTGAACTGCTGCTGGCGAGCCGGCTGGACGCCATTGCCGGGCTGGAGCACACGGACGACGTGGACCTGCTGGCGCTGCTGGCCGAGGAAGCTTCGCGCACCGGCGCGGAGGTCGCGGGAGACCCGGTCACCATCCGCGGCGACCCGCGCCTGGTGCGCCGTCTGGTGCGCAATCTCCTGGAAAACGCGCGCCGCCACGCGCCCGGCGCGCCGGCAGAGGCCGTGATTCACGCACGCCCCGGGGGCGGGGCAGTGCTGCGCGTCGCCGACCGGGGTGCGGGAGTCCCAGAGTCGGAGCGGGAACGGATCTTCGAGCCTTTCTATCGCCTGCGCGTGTTCGGCCGCCCCGAAGGCGGCACCGGATTGGGGCTCGCGCTGGTGCGGCAGATCGCGCGCCACCATGGCGGCGACGCCCGCTGTCTGCCGCGAGACGGCGGCGGCACCGCGTTCGAGGTGCACCTGCCCGGCGTCAGTATTCCTTCTTCGCCTCCTCGAACGACTGCTTCATGGCCTCGTAGCTCCTGACGAAACCCTTTTTGACGTCTTCCCAGGCCTCGGCCGAACTGTGCTTCATGCCGCCGTACCATTCCGCAAGGTCGTTGCGCTTTCGCCTCAGGTCTTCCATGGTGGTCTGTGCTTGCTTACGCGCCGCTTCGCTCATCTGATCCCAGTTCTTCTGCAACCGCGCCTCCAACTGCTGGATTTTCCGGTCGAGGTCTTCCATGGATGCCTTGGCGCTGCGCAGGGCCTCGTCCCGTTGGCTGGCGGTGTAGTCGGCAACCGCGCGCCCGGCCTCCTTGACTTCGCTCTTGACGTCCTCGGCGGTGGTCTTGTCCGCCGCCGGCGCCGCCACCGGCAACAATGCGGCGAGCGCCAGCAGGCCCGTCGCCGCCGCCGTCCTGATCGATAGGGTGCAATTCATTCTGGCATCGGTCTCCTTGGTTGGCACACGGCGCGGCCCTCCGCGCCGGATGCCACAGGGTATTAGGCAGCCTGATGGCCGGCGAGTTCGGCCCGATCCTGCTGCAGACTCCGAACCCAGCCGGTGATCGGGCCGACCCCGGCCGTATCAGCCGTGAAACCCGCGTCCCCTTCCGCGGTCTGACAGGACACACAGCAACCAGGAGGCACGCATATGAATCGGCGCAATCTGCTAAGGGGCATTGCCGCGGCACCGCTGGCGCTTCTGCTGGCAAAACACGGCGTTGCGGCTCAGAGTCCGGGAGGGGCGATCAACGTGGAAGAAATCCAGGCCAATTGGAAGAAACTGCTGGCGGACGGCGCAAACGTCGAATTGAGCCGGGAGCCCCTAAAGCTCAGCGACGCCGAGTGGAAGAAGAGGCTCACGTCCGAGCAGTACCACATCCTGCGCCAGGAAGGCACCGAGCGCGCCGGCACCAGCCCCCTAAACCAGGAAAAGCGCGCCGGCGTGTTCGCCTGCGCCGGCTGCGGCCTGCCGCTATTCACCTCGGAGATGAAGTACGACAGCGGCACCGGCTGGCCGAGCTTCTTCACCACCATCCCTGGCGCGTTCGAGACCAAGCGCGACTTCAAGCTGGTCCTGCCCCGGACCGAGTATCACTGCGTGCGCTGCGGCGGCCACCATGGGCACGTGTTTGGCGACGGGCCGCCCCCTACCGGCCAGCGCTGGTGCAACAACGGGATCGCGCTGCGCTTCGTGCCCAAGAGCGGCGCCGCCTGATCCTGCCGGGGCGACGCGCATCCCGGCGGCAAGCCCCCTACAGCGGCCCCACGTGGTATGGCCGCATCATCTCGTGATCCTCGTGGGACAGAATGTGGCAGTGCCACACGTAGCGCCCGGGGCGGTCGAATTTAGCCACCACTCGCGTCATCTCCCCTGGGTTGGCGCGCACCGTATCCTTCCAGCCTGACTCCTCCGGCGGCGGCGGCTGGGGCGGGCCGGTGAAGCGGATGTCCGTCAGACGGCCGTTCTCCTCGCTTACCTTCCCCNNTCGGGCGTTGTGTTGTAGAAATCCCAGGCTTCCACCGCGCCCAGCGCCGGATTCTCTGTGACCGGGTCATCCCAGTGCAGGGCGCCCCTCTCCACCGTCCCCAGCATGGCCATGAGCCGACCGTGGCGGTCCGAGCCCTCCCACAGCAGCAGCTCGCGGATGGAGGCGTCGGGAACCAGAAACGGAATCGGCTGCTGCCGCAGGCGGTCGGGAACGCGGCTCCCGTCCCGGGCCGCGGGGCCGGCGACGCGAAACGCCATGATGCGGCCGCTGGTGCGCGGATCCACCGGATCGCCGTCGGGAAACGGCGCGTTGGCGTCATTCTCCATGACGATGGTCTTGCCCCGCAGACCGGGCGCCGAGAAATCCACGATCACGTCGGCACGCTCCGCCGGCGCCAGCAGCAATTGCTTGAGCCCAACCGGAGCATCCAGCAAACCGCCGTCGCTGCCGATCTGGATGAAAGTCTGCCCCGAGGAGAGCGTCAGGCGGTAGAACCTTGAGTCGGAACCATTGAGAATCCGCAGCCGGTAGCGGCGCGGCTCCACCTGCGCCACCGGCCATGCCGCGCCGTTCACCAGGATCACGCTTCCGAATTGCTCGGGCAGCACGCTCGGGCTGGGATGCCCCGGCTCCTTCGCCAGGGCGTGGTAGTAAAGCTCGCCATTGGCGTAGAAGGAGCGGTCCTGGATCACGATCGGCAATTCGTAAGGGCCCGAGGGCAGCCCGAGGCTCTCCTCCCAGTCGTCGCGCACCACGTAAAGCCCGGCAAGGCCGCTATAGACGTTGAGGCGGGTAAAGCCCAGGGCATGGTCGTGGTACCAGAGCAGCGCGGCTTCCTGGTCGTTGTCATAGCGATAGACCTCCTTGCGGAACAGCGGCCCCTTCTGGGCGTAACCCGGCGTATACCAGGCGTCCGGGTCGCCGTCGCTGTCGGCCTCGGTGCGCCCGCCGTGGAGGTGGGTCACCGTCGGCACGCCGCTAGCCGGCCATTCCTTGAGCGGCGCCATGTGGATGGAGGAATCCACCGGCATCAGGTGCGGCGTGGGCCCACGAGTATCCCTGAGGTCGTTCACCCAGCGCACCGTCACCGGCACCCCGCGCCGGGCCTCGATGGTCGGACCCGGGTAACTCCCGGCGTAGCCCCACACCGTGGTGAGCAGCGGTTCCCCGTTCTTGGGATCGCGGATGCCCAGGTGCTGCCGAAACTGGCCGATGGCGATATCGTAGTGGGCACCGCCGGCCGCCGCCGGCTGGGCCATTTTCGGCAGCGGCAATGGATTGACGAACTGCTTCTGGGAGCGGGGATTCAGCACCGGATGGCGCGGCGGCGTCCAGCGGGGAGCCTCGGCCAGGGCGCGGCCCGCCACCAGCGCGCCCAGGCCAAGCTGGATGAATTGGCGTCGTTTCATGAAGGGAAATGGACCATGATCGTTGTTCGAAGTTGCGGAGGGTCCCGCAATGCCGCGTCGCAGGCCTATCTGCGGGCCACGAGCAGCGGCATCACCGCGAACACGCCAAGCATAACGTAATAGACCGTGCCCGACACCGGGTCCCGGGTCGCGAAATATTCGCCCAGCGTGAGACCCCGCACACCCAGCACCAGGGTGAATTCCGCGGTCAGCAGGAGGGCGAGCGCGAAAACGCCGATGACCAGTCGCTGGGCCGCGCTGGCCGGTACAAACCGGCGCACGATCCAGCGCGCCGCGAGCGCGATCACCACCAGCATCACCGGCATCTCCATGAGTTCCGCCCAGCGCTCACCCACGAGGGGCACCAGCCACAACACCCGCAGGACTCCCAGCGCGAAGCCGGCGCCGAAGACAAGGGCGAAGTAGAGCGCTCCCGGCTTGAGTAGGCTCACCATGCCCGCCCAGGCAAATTGCGGGACGAGCGGCGACTGTGGCCGCAAAGAGAGAAGCATCCATTGGCGGGCATGACGCATGCGGCGGTCGCGGCCTTCCGCAACGCGGGGCGGACGGCTTCGGCGAGTGGCAGTGACATCATCATTAGTAGATGGGAACAATGATTGAACACAGCCGATCCAAAACGGTTGCCGCGGGCGATTCGCCGCTTCAGGAAATCCGCCCGGCCAGCGCGGAGGAAATCAGCACGTCGGTCGCCTTCCGCGCTTCTGCGCGGGGCGCTGGCTGTTCTTTGGCCTCGGCGTGGTCAACAAGGTTCCACGCGTCATGAAGGGCGATGTCCCTGCTCTTGTCCGGGAGATAATTGCGGCTCGACCGCCACAATGGCTTGAACGGCGTGACCCGTGGCGAGTCTGCCGGGTACGACAGCCTTCGCGCCATTCTAGCGGGCCGGTTTTGGCTATGCGCCGGGTGCGCCCGTGGCAACGTCCCGCATTGCCCTTCGCAGATCGACCCGCCGCCCCCGCCCCACCACGTCGCAGCGGGGCACAGCGTATACTTGAGACGGATAATCAGCCTTTGACGGGCATTCCCGCCGCCCCGGCGGTCCGCGGTCAGGCGCCAGACCCCTGCGTCCGGCGTAACTCGCGCGGGAAGGTGCCCACTCCCTGAAGACGATGAGCGAACTGGTTGCCGATTTCCGCAGCGATTACGACCGCGTGTCGATTCCCACCATCTGGGTGGCGGTCTTCATTTCGATGCTGCTTCATGCCCTGGTGATGTGGGAGTGGCTGCCGCGCCTGAACCAGTCGTCCCTAGACAGCTCCAAGCAGAAGGCCACGAGCAGCCGGCTACAGGTGCAGCTCGCTCAAAGAGCGGCTTCCAAGCCACCGCCGCCCGAGGCGCCGCCTGCCGCGCCGGCGCTACCGCCACTACCGCCCGCCGTTGAGAAAACGCCGCCTCCCAAGGCAAAGCCGCGACCGCCGCCGAAGCCCCAGGCGCTGGCGCTCAACCGCCCGGCCCCCGTCAAGGCCCCGCCCGCCCCGCCCCCAACCCCTGCCGAGTCAAGACCGGCGCTTGCACCGGTCGAAGGCGATCTGTCCTCCTACATCGCAGCCCGGCGCCGCGAGCGCGGCGAGGATTCCGCCGCTGCCCCGCCCGCATCGGCGCCGCCCGCGGAAAGAGCCATGGACCCCCGCGATCAGATCGTCGCCGCCAATCTTGGCCTGAATCGCACGCCAACATTCGGGGCCAACCCCGAGGCCGGCGGCGGCATCTTCCAGATCAAGCGCCTGGGCTACGCGGATGCTGAATTCCTGTTCTTTGGCTGGAACAAGGACATCCGCCGCAACACGACGCAGTTGATCGAGGTGCGCAAGGGCAACAACAGCAGCATGCGGATTGCCGTGGTACGCAAAATGATCCAGATCATCCGCGAAAACTCCGACGACGACTTCGTCTGGGTTTCGAACCGCTTGGGCCGGAATGTCACCCTGTCGGCGCGGCCCCGCGACAATACCGGGCTCGAGGAATTCCTGATGCAGGAGTTCTTCGCCGATTCGCCACCCCAACGCTAACGGGCGCAGGCAATCCGGAGTGCGTGGCGATCAATGCGGGGCGCCCGACGGCCACGGCGATTCGCTTGGCAGGGAGTTTCAGCTTCAACTCGCTCGCGCCCAATCCGGAGCCGATCCGTCCCGGCGAATCGCCTCTCGAGCCGCGGCTCCCCCGTGCCGGCAACGGTTCGCGCAGCCACTCGGCCTATTTCCGCGTCTTGAGCAAGTCGCGGATTTCCGTAAGAAGCGCTTCTTCCTTGGAAGGCGCAGGCGGTGCCGCCGGCGCCTCCTGCTGCTTCCTCTTGAGCGTGTTTATGGCCTTTACGGCCAGGAATATGGCAAACGCGATGATCGTGAAATCGATCAGCGTCTGTATGAACTTCCCGTAACTGAGTACGACAGCCGGCGCTTCCCCCACGGCCTCCTTGAGGGTGAACGCCAGGTCGGAAAAATCGACGCCGCCCAGAAGAACCCCGATGGGCGGCATGATCACGTCGCCGACGAAGGACGACACGATCTTTCCGAACGCGGCACCAACGATAATGCCCACGGCCATGTCAACGACGTTGCCCTTTACCGCGAATTCCTTGAACTCTTTCATCATGCTCATAGTCTCTTGCTCCCTTGTGAAATCACTCGTCTACTGTTGCTGAATTGACGTTCCCTGTTCGCCCTTCGGGAACATCCCCGCTTCCGTCCTGGTCCGACATTTCGCGGCCGGGAGAACGCGGGACTCCTCCGGCGCAGCCGAGAACCTGAATTTTCTGTCAGGCACGATGATGAAACCGATCGTCCCCGGCATTGCAGCGAAACCGCACCCCGGGCGGCTACCCCTCGCACTCCCGCGGTAATCGTTCTCGAGCGGGCCCAATTCTACCGGCAAGAGCGAGAATGAGGGCGATCAAAAGCATTTGCCGGAAAATAACCGGATTAAGGGATCCTGATTTCCGCTTCCACAGCTACGGTGTGATGACCGCCTCGCGACAACGCCTTGGGGTGGAAACGGGCGCCTATCTTCTTCAACAAATCCGAGGCCTGGGCCTTATGCTCATTTCTGCGATTTTACGCGCGCTTCCGTGTGCTCCAAGCAACGTTGAATCTCGCGCTGATCGAAATCTGCGCCCGGCTTCGCCTTGAGCCAGAGATTGATGGTTCCAGGTGACTTCTCGATCTCCAACGAGTCGAGCTTTTCATATTCTTGGGTCGGGCAGGTGCAACGCCCTTCCTGGCACTCCCGAAACGCCTCAAGCAGTTGCTGCTCTTTGCCCTCGACCCCCGACACCTCGATTTCGATGCCACTCGGCTTCGTTGCAATCTGGTATTTCATATGCCACCTCTCGTTCGATTCAACTTCCAACGTCGCGAATGGCCAGCCACAACCAGCGGCGCACCTCGCCGATGTTGAGAGTCCGTGTCGATTTGCGGGCCAAAAACCATCTATGATCGATGACGGGCGCTCGACTCCCGGTGCGAGCGCGGACTCAAGGCGCCCGCTCTCCGCTCCCGACGCCCAACAGGCGCGCCGCCGCGGTCAAGGCCGCCTTGAGGAAAAGCTCCTCGGGGACGATTTCGAAGGTCGCTCCCGCCACTTGGACCGTTCGGCACTCCGATGTC
>DKBC01000141.1 GCA_002451065.1 Betaproteobacteria bacterium UBA6910 | reverse complement strand
ATCTCTCCCGCGGCTCCGGTGCCGGGATACCAGGGAGACTGGTGGGTGTCGAAGAAAAGCACCGACCCGTCGCTCCAGAAAATCTCCTGCGTGCCGTTGCCATGGTGCACGTCCCAGTCGGCGATGAGTACCCGCTTCACGCCGTGGACCGCCAAGGCATGACGTGCGCCGATGGCGACATTGTTGAAAACGCAGAACCCCATGCCGCGGCTGGCGGAGGCGTGATGGCCGGGAGGGCGCACAGCGCAGAAGGCGTTGTTGGCGGTTCCCGCCATCACCGAGTCCACCGCCGAGATCACCGATCCCGCTGCGGCCAGTGCGGCGGCATAGGAGTCCCGCGAAAGCGCCGTGTCGCCGGTACTCAACATGGTTTTCCCGGACTTGACGTCCCGCTTCACGATTTCCAGGTACTCCGGGGTATGCACCCGCAAAATGCTTTCCTCCCGCGCCGGGTGGCTTGGCATCACGGCGATGCGCTCAGAAAAGTCCGCGGTATCGAGGGCGGCCAGCACGGCCTCGAGACGCGCCGGCTGTTCCCCCTGGTCCCGCTCCGCCAGGTGCAGGAGGCAGGCGGGATCGTAGAAGACCTGGGTCCGGGGTCCCCCAGGGCGAGGCGCCATGATCGGAGCGCCCCCCAACGCGGTGGTCGCCGCGCCGGCGAGGGCGCTTGCGGAGATGCGCAGGAAGTCGCGCCGCGTGACCTGGTGTGTCGACGCCTTAGACCAGGGCACCGTCCCGGGTGACATTCGTTTCAATGTTCCTTCTCCTTCAGCGCCAGCGGATGAATGACTCCGGCGGGCCGCTCCGGCGCAGGATGCCGGCCACGGTCTCGAGAGTGACCGGCGGGAGGTATTCCGCCTCGCGCTCCCGCACCCACCACGGTCCCTCCGCGCGTTCGGCAGGGGTTGCGTAGCGATAATGGTAAAGGGTGGCGCGCGCCAGGCGCGGTGGATCGCGATCGCGTGCGGGCGGGCCGAGGAGCGCCAAGACCTCGGGAGATCCGGAGAGAATCCTTTCCACAAGGGCCACGACCCATTCACTGTCCCGCAGGTCTCCCAGGGCCGCGAACCAGAGCTGCCAGTCGAGCCGCGGCTGGTGAGGAATGTTCCAGCGCGGTGCGTGCTCGGGAGAACCCGGTTTCCAGCGGAATCCGATCTCCGACCAGCGCACACCGTCCTCGGAGACCTCAAGCACGATCTCGCGCCGGTCCAGGACCATGTAAGCGAAGACGCCGTAGGTGTTGACGAGATGAAACGGCTCGAGCGCAGGAATTGCCGCGGTGTCGGGTCGCATGGAAAGGCGCTTCGCCATTTGCACGCCTCCCGCGAATACCGCGACCGCGGCGAAGCCGGCGAGCGCTGTGCTTCCCCAGGGTCCAATGGGGGGCGCATTCCACGCCACGGCCGGCACCAGCTTTCCCGGCACCAGTCTTCGCAGCAGCTGGTCGTCGAGCAGGGGAACCAGGAGCGCAATGGTCAGCAGGTTGAAGAAGCCGTAGTTGCCGGTGGCGATGATCATGAGTTGCAGTGCGAGGAAACCGGCAGCCGCCAGAAAGCGAGGCCGGCGCGGGAGAAATATCAGGAACGGCAGCACCAGCTCAATGGCGAAGTGCGCACCCGCCATGAAGGAGAGCATGGGGTCGGGAAGCTGGTGGGCGTACCAGGCCAGAGGTGTGGGCAGGGGTTGGGTCTCAAAGTGGTAGCGCAGGGCGCCCAGCGAGGACCAGGCGGGGTCACCGCTCGCGAGCTTCACCGCCCCTGAGAGGAACATGAATCGGAACAGCAGCCAGCGCAGCAGGTAAAGGGGAATGCGCGAACCCGAGGTAAGCAGCCAGGCAAGGAATCCTGCTTCCAGCAGCAACAGGTCCCATTGGTAGTTCATGAAAATCTGGCCTGCGTGGAACAGCGAGAGATAAAGGATCCAGCATACGAGGAGGGCGGGGCCGTTGAAGCGCCCCAGGGCCACGGCCAGCGATGCGGCGGCTCCCGCCCAGCAGGCGCCCTCGAGGAAGGAATCGCCGACGCCCAGCCAGAAGATGCTCGGCAGATCGAGCCACGACCAGAACGGGCCGTCCGCGCCGGAAGCGCCGAACAGAGCGCTTGCCGGCAGTATGCCCCGGCCTCCGACCAGGCCCAGGATTTGCGTGCCCAGGGAAATGAAAGCGGCCAGATATACCACCCCGATCAGGCGGATGAACAGTCCCGCCGTCAGGTCGTAACTCACCGGCTCGGCGTCCGGGCCCCACAGGATTCGGCTCAGGCGGGCGAAAAAAGGCCGCCGATTGGCGATGGCGCGGTATGCCGCTTCCGAGAGGAAGGCAAATCCCGGAAAACCCTGGTACAGCCACAGCCAGTGGCGCTTTCCCGGCACTTGATGGAGCACCCGGAAACAAGCCTCGGCGCCGCTGGCAAAGCTGCCGTCCGTGGCGATGAGTTGCACCGCCCCCTTGAAGGAGGCTTCCGGTATGCGCGGGAAGTGCTTTGCCACCGCCTGGTACGGAGCATAGTGCACCCCCTCGCCGGTCATCTTCTGCCAACGACGGGCCCAGTAGGCGCAGAACCCGCAGTCGCCGTCGTATACCAAGAGTGGGAGGTCCCGGCGCCGGGGGTCGAAGTCCGCGACCGGACGATGGCGGGCGGGGTCGGTGGAACAGGATCCGCGGGACATTTAAAAGAAGATCGAGACGGAGACTGGCGTCAGGGGAGTATACGGGAGCGCCGAAACGGTGCGTCGGCGGGCCGGGGGCCCGGACAAACTGGGATATAATTTTAGCCTTCAAGGGCGCGCCTCAAGCGCTTGGTGTCAAAAAACATTCCAGGAGTGCGTGCGTGGAAATCGCCTGCCTTGACCTTGAGGGGGTCCTGATCCCAGAGATCTGGATTGCTTTCGCGGAACGCACCGGGATTCCCGACTTGCGGGCCACGACTCGCGATATCCCCGATTATGACCGGCTCATGCGCCAGCGCCTGCGCCTACTCGAGGAACACCGGCTGGGACTCCCGGACATTCAGGCGGTGATCGGAGCCATGTCACCCCTTCCGGGGGCGGCTGAATTCCTGAATTGGATGCGGGAGCGGTTCCAGGTGGTGATCCTCTCGGACACGTATTACGAGTTCGCTACTCCCCTGATGCGACAGCTGGGTTACCCGACGCTGATGTGCAATCGCCTTGCTGTTGATGGAACCGGGCGCGTGGTGGGCTACCGGCTGCGGCAGCCGGACCAGAAGCGTGAAGCCGTGAAGGCATTTCACGGGCTCAATTTCCGGGTGATCGCGGCAGGGGATTCCTACAACGACACGGCCATGCTGACTGAAGCGGATGCCGGCATCTTGTTCTGTCCTCCCGATAACGTGGTGCGCGAGTTCCCGCAGTTTCCCGTCACCCACGACTATAGCGAGCTCCGGAACGCGTTTGTCGAGGCCCGCCGGGGCCTGACGGAATCTTGACCCTGGCTTCGCAGCGGGCCCCGCGTCGGACGCAGGGCGCTCCGCGAATTTGATCCGAGCTTCAGGGTCCATGGCCGGAGGATTGATGTAGAATGGGGCTGTCGGACAAAACCACATGGAGGGCGAGATGACCAAATCCCTTCCCGAAACGCCTCCAGAATACGACAGGGCGAGAATCATCGAGCGTCCGGACGGCTTTTACTGGCAGGACAAGGATACTGCGGCCGAGTATGGGCCCTTTGCGACCATGCTTGAGGCGGTGGAGGACATGCAATACAGCGCGGACTCCGACTATGAACCCGGTGAGACGCTGGAGCAGGCCGAGGACGAGATCGGAATTTCCGACTGGATAGACCCGGACACGGGACTGCCGGGCGAAGAAGGCATCCCGCGGATCGAGGACTGATTGAAGTTCCCACGCTCGATTCGGGCGCGGGTGCTGGCCGGTGTCGTCGCGTCAGCTTTTCTGTTTTCCGCGGAGGTCGCGGCGGACGATGTCGCGCTCCGCTCCAAGCGCGGGTCTTTCGAGGATGTGAGGGCGGCCGTGGTGTTCGCCATCGAAAACCGCGGACTGGTCATCAATACCGTGTCCCACGTCGGAGAGATGCTTGAGCGCACGGGGCGCGACCTGGGGTCGACCAAGCGCATATTCCTCCGAGCGGAAGTGCTGGAATTTTGCAGCGCTTCTCTGTCACGTCGGGCGATGGAAGCCGATCCCCACACCATCGCATTCTGTCCCTATACCATAGCCGTCTACGTGCTTCCCGAGGACCCCGGTCTGGTTCACTTGGCCTACCGGAAACCTGTTGCACCACCCTCGTCCCGCGGCGCAGTTGCCCTGGACGAGGTCGAAGGGCTGCTTTCAGAAATCGTGGGCGAGGCGCTAGCGCAGTAGGGGGCGAGCCTAGATCCCTGCACGGCGACGATAGCCGTCGTCGATGCCCTGGCGCTTTCCTGGTTCGCGTCCTGCTGGCTGGGCTACGCCCATCTCTGCGACCAGTCGGCCCGGGGGGGCAGGCGCTGATGCGCAAGTTGCATGCCTACCGGGAACAGTGGATGCGGGAGAGGGCGCGGCGCGACAACCGGATCGAGGACTCGGCCCCGGTCAACAATCTGATGCGCGGTGTCGCCTTCTTCGCATCCACCACGATCCTGATCCTGGGCGGCCTTCTGACGGTGCTGGGCTGCGGCGAACGAGCCATCGAGATCACTGCCGAACTGCCCCTGGCGAGGCAGACCACCCGCGAGCTCTGGGAGCTCAAGCTTTTTCTGCTGATCGCCATATTATTTTATGGTTTCTTCAAGTTTACCTGGTTCCTGCGCCAGTAAATCGTGGTCTCTGTCCTGATCGGCGCGGCGCCCGGGCCAAACTGGGAGCGCGGGGAGGAGCTCGTGCGAAGGTCGTCCCGCATCAGCAGTTACGCGGGTGACGAGTTCATCCGCGGGGTACACGCGTATTATTTCGGGATCGCGGCCGTCACCCGGTTCATCCAGCCGTGGGTGTTCATGGCCGTGACCACGCTCGTGGTTGCCGTCCTTTATTGGCGGGACTTCCATTCGCCGACACTGTGGGCCATCCGCGGCGACCGCCCGGCGCCGCAAGGCGCGGGGGTGTCGGGCTAGTCCTCTTCCCGCTTCGCCTTGTAATCGCTCGCCAGCTGTTGCTGCACCGATGGCGGGGCGGCTTCGTAATGGCTGAATTCCAGGGAGTAGGAGCCGTGGCCGCCGGTGATGGACTTGAGGCGGGATTGGTAATTGCTGACTTCGGCCATGGGCACGATGCCGGTAATCTTGATCATGCTCCCGCGCATCGAGTCGGTGCCGTTGACCTGGCCGCGCCGCGCCGAAAGGTCTCCGGTGAGGTCGCCCATGTTGGGCTCCGGGGCGGTGATCTCGATTTGCACGATGGGCTCAAGCACAATGGGACGGGCCTTGGCGAGGGCATCGAGGAATGCTTTCCGGCCCGCGGACATGAACGCCACTTCCTTGGAGTCCACGGGGTGGCTCTTGCCGTCGTAGACGATCACCCGTAGATCCTGCATCGGGTAACCCGCGGTGGGGCCTGCCTCCAGCACCTGGCGCACGCCTTTCTCCACCGCAGGGATGAATTGGTTCGGGATCACGCCGCCCTTCACCTGGTCCACGAATTCGAAGCCTGCGCCCCGGGGCAAAGGCTCGATTCGCAGAAACACCTCGCCGAACTGGCCCGCACCCCCGGTCTGCTTCTTGTGGCGGCTGTGGCCCTCGGCGTTGGTCGTGACGGTCTCCCGGTATTCGATGCGCGGCGGGCGGGTCTCGATCTCCATATTGTAGTGAGTGCGCATCTTTTCCAGCATGCAGCGCAGGTGCAGGTCGCCCAGGCCGCGGACGATGGTTTCGTTGGTGGAGGCGGAGTGTTCGACCTTGAAGCAGGGGTCTTCGGTTTCCAGCTTGCGCAGGATCTCGGACAGCCGTTGCTCGTCTCCGCGGCGCGTGGGCTGCACGGCCAAGCCGAAGATGGGTTTCGGAAACTCCAGGGGCCGCAGGTGTATGTGGGCGTCGTCCGGCGCGTCGTGGAGCACGGCGTCGTAATAGATGTCCTCCACCTTGGCCACGGCGCAAATATCCCCTGGGCCCCCGGCATCGACCTCCACGTGCTCCTTGCCACGCAGCATGAAGAGGTGCCCGACCTTGAACGGCTTGCGGCCGTCGCCGACAAAAAGCTGAGTGTCCTTGGTGACGGTTCCCTGGTGGATGCGGAAGATGCCGAGTTTTCCGACATAAGGATCCACGGTGACCTTGAATACATGGGCCAGCACATGCTGCGCGGGATCGGGCTCCGAGTGGAACTCGACGGCCGCATCGCCTTCACCGTTGACGAACAGCGGCGGATTGCCCTCGGTCGGATTGGGCAACAGCTTGACGATGACGTCGAGCAGCTCCCGGACGCCGGCGCCGGTTTTCGACGAGACGAAGCAGACGGGTACCAGGTGCCCCTCGCGCAGGGCCTGCTCGAACGGTGCGTGCAGTTGCTCGGGAGCGATATCGCCCTGTTCCAGATACAGCGCCATCAGTTCCTCGTCCACTTCCACCACCTGATCCACCAGGGCCCCGTGCGCGTCTTCGACCGAGGAGAAATCCGATTCCCCCTCCGGGTTGAAGAAGCAGTCCACGACCTTGGTGCCGCCGGCGGCCGGCAGGTTGATGGGCAGGCATTCCTTGCCAAAGGCTTCCTTGATGTCATCCAGCACCCGCGGCAGGTCCAGATTCTCCGCGTCAATCTTATTCACAATCACGACCCGGCAAAGGTTGCGTTTTTGGGCCCAGTGCATCATGCGCGTGGTGATCATCTCGATCCCGTTTTGGGCGTTGATGACGACCGCCGCGGTCTCCACCGCCTCCAGCGCGCCCATGGCCTGACCCATGAAATCCGGGTATCCCGGGGTGTCAATCAGGTGAACGCGGGTGTCCGAGGACTCGAAATGGACGATGGCGGCGTTCAGGGAGTGGCCGTGCTCCTTCTCCAGGGGGTCGAAGTCGCTCACCGTGGACCCGCGCTCCAGGCTGCCCATGGCCCCGATGGCGCCGGACTGGTGGAGGAGTGACTCGGTCAGGGTGGTCTTGCCGGCCCCGGCATGCCCGACGAGGGCAATGGTGCGAAGGGAGTCGGTCGCGAACTTCGGCATGAACAAAACCTCCTTTGGGGTGTCTTTTTCTGGTCCTCGCCGGGGCGCGGCGGTCCGGCGAGTATAGGCGGCAGGCCGCGTGCCGGGCAAGGAAAGGGGAACAACGCCACATTTCCCAGCGTGTCCCGAGCAGCATGCTGCGACACAACAAACCCATCCGGCATAAACCTGCGAGGCATTGACAACATTTTGATAAATATATACTATGGTCGAAATATTGCGCTGCAGTATTTGCTGCACTTTACCAACTTGATCCTGGTTTAGTAGCAGCAGATTCTGGCTGCGTCACCTGCCGGTATCGCTTTGGCGTTCGCCGGCAGATTGAGGGGAGGAAGCGGCCTCGGCGAGGCTTCCCTGAAACCGGCTGCCGGAATGCCGGGGCGTTGCGGGCCACACAGTGGCCCCGCGCCCGGATCCGGTGACCCTGGAGCGAAAGGAGAGTGAGCAAATGGCGAACTTCCTGAAACGTTTTATCGAAGTACAAGTGCCTGCCCATCGCTTGCGCAAGGAGCGGCGCAACCTGATGTACTTTGCATCCACTGCCGCGGTTCTGGGCATGGTGCTGCTATTCCAGTCCCTGGGACAGTTCGGTCCCACTGCCCTAGCCAGCGCCGGCGCGGAGGAGGTTGCCGAGGCTTCGGCGACCGCATCGCCTCCTCTACAGTCATCCCCGGAGGCTGCAGACCGGTCGGAAACCCGCGCCGTGTCAGATCCCCGCCAGCAGCGCATCGCCCGCCACCTGGCAAAGCGGTTCCTGGTTTCCGCCGAGGCGGTGGAGACCGTGGTTGCGGCGGCCCAGGAGGCCGCGACGCGGCACCGCCTCGATCCGCTGCTGATCCTGGCGGTGGTGGCGGTGGAGTCTCGCTTCAATCCCATCGCTGAGAGCGGCGCGGGCGCGAAGGGGCTGATGCAGGTGATTCCGAAATATCACCTGGAGAAGCTCGAGGAACATGGTGGCGAAGAGGCGGTGCTGGATCCCGAAACCAATGTGCTGGTCGGGGCCGCCATCCTGCGGGAGTACCTGAACCGCACGGGCGACCTGACCGCCGCGCTCCAGATGTACAACGGTTCCCGGGACGATGCCAACTTGCGCTACAGCCGGAAGGTGATGAGCGAGCACGAGCGCCTGAACCGGTTGGCCTTGCAAGAGCGCGCCTGAGCGCTCAGAGGCGCTACAATGGTGTCATGAGCCGAATCCGTGTCCGCTGGCCCAAGGGCCAGCTCGAAGCAGAACTGCTCGATACCCCCACCGCCAGGAAACTGCTGGCGGTTCTGCCGTGTTCTTCGTCGGCGAACACGTGGGGCGAGGAAGTGTACTTTTCCATTCCGGTGAAGGTGTCCCTGGAGCCCGAAGCGCGGCAGGTGGTTGATCCGGGGACCGTGTGCTTCTGGGTGGAGGGCAGCTCCTTGGCCTTGCCCTTCGGGCGAACCCCCATATCCCAAGCCGGCGAGTGCCGGCTGGTGGCCAAGGTCAACGTCCTGGGCAAGTTCTCTGGCGACCCGCGGCAGTTGGCTTCGGTTCGGGACGGCGATCCGGTCTCGGTCGAGGCGCTGTAACGCTTCCGCGACTGCCCGCTCCGGCGCGATCCGAGGATATTCTTTTCCCAGTACTAGGAAATGACGAAGGCGTTTTCCCATTCCTGGGAAAACGCCTCCTCCCTGATTGCTGCCTTACCCGAACCTTGTCCTGGCTCGTCTACTTGTTATGGCAAGTCAGGCAAAGCCCGCTGCCCGTATTCGATATCCTCAAGAAAGTCGGTATGAAGGTGCTGCCTGCCCCTGCCGTGGGAACCCCATGGGGGTCATGGCAGGTGCCGCACTCGACCTCGAAACCGTCTCCCGTGTCGTAGAGTCGCACTTCCTGTTTGTCGGCGCGGCCATTCCCGTTGAAATCGAACCAGCGCAGATTGCCTTGGATGGTCCCCGGCTCGTTGAACTCGGTTCCAGGTCCTGCATTGGTCGGGAACGTAATGCCGATCGGGTGATCGTTCCGCAAGTCCGTGCCGATGTAAAACGCGGTGAAATCCGTTGCTGCGGGTTGATTCCCCGGGGAGTGGCAGCTCAGGCAGGCGACGCCCCCGCCGCCGGAATCAAGGCCGCCATGGCCCCCCAGGGACCCGGGCCAGGTGTCCAGGAAGGCGTTGTCCTGAGTGGTGGCTTGGGCGGGATTGGACCGCCCGCTGCCCGGCATGTTGATGATGGAGTCGATGGCCGTTTGCCCGTCATGACAGGACAGGCAGGCCAAGGAATTGATTCCCGGCTGGGTCACGGGCTGGGTCAGGGTTGAGGAGTTGAGCGCGTCGTACGTCGTGTACGTGGTACTCGTGATGGTCCTGTTCCACAGCGGCAGCGCGACGTTCGAGGAGCCGTGGGGGGTGTGGCAATAGACGCACACCTCGCCGTAGTCATTGCGCGAAGGGTCCATGGTCGCATTGTTCAGACCCGGGACCCGCTGGGTCATGTTGTGCCGGGTGTTGGAAATGCTGCCCTGATTGGTGAATTTGGTGGGGCGATCGGGACCGGCCCAAACCCATCCCAGGGTTATGACCATCAGGGCAAACGCAACGGCGTATCGGCTGGCTTGGAAGGTCTTCCTATGCATGGCAGGAGCAATCGCAGCAATTTGCGTGCCACACGCAGCCCGCCTAGGGTGAGCCCTCCCCCGCCAAGACGCTCCGGGCCTCGTCCTCGGGCACTGGGCGGAAAACCTCGATCTTGTTGAAAAGCTGGTCGGCGACGTACACCCTGCCGGTTTCGTCCACAGCGATTCCGCTCAGCAACCCATAGCGGGCTGGCCGATCCTCGGTTCCGGGCGTTCCCACCGCCATGAGCAGCTGACCATCCCTGTTGAAAATCTGGAAATTGCCGAAATTGGCATCGGTCACATAGAGGTTGTCCTCGGCGTCGATGGCGACGCCTCTGGGTCGCGCCAGATCTCCCAGCTGGTTTCCCACCTTGCCAAAGGCGCGCAGGAAACGGCCATCCGGGGCAAAGGCCTGCACCCGGAAGTTTCCGGCGTCCAGCACGTAGAGCGTGCCGTCGCTTCCCACCGCGCCCTGCAGGGGCACGTTGAACTCGCCTTCGCCCTGCCCGCGCTTGCCCAGGTCAAACAGCTTTTCCCCATCCTTGCCGTAGGCGATCACCCGGTGCTGATCGCTTTCGTTGCTGGCCCGGTCGATGACGTAGATGCGCTCGCCGTCCCGGTCCACGGCCACGCCGGTGGGGCGTTCCAGATCCCCCGGGCCGCCGATGTTCCGGATGAACAGGCCGAGATTGTCGTAAACGAATACCCCGCGGTGGGTGGCGTCCACCACATAAACCTGACCCTTGCCATCGATGGCGATATCCACCGGCTTGGTCAGCGTGCCGGGATTGCGAAGGCCGAACCGGAAAACCTTGCGCCGGGGAACATCAAACACCACGATGGTGCGTCCCACGGTGTCGGCCACATAGATTCGGCCCTGCCGCGCCGCCACGGCGATGGGTTTCTGAAAGGCGGGTTCGGTGCCCGGCGGCGCGCCGGCCAGCAACTGCTTCAGGCGCTGCTCCTCGGTCGTCTCTTCGATGTCCGAGGGGCTTCTCAAACGGAATTCATACTTGAACCGAGGCCGGTCCGGCGGTGCCGGCCAGTAAAGCTGAGGGGCGTCCTTGGCCTCGTCGGCCGGCTTCTGTTCAGGACCCGCGCAGCCGGCGAGTACGAAAACACCCACGACAAACTTCGCCCAATGTCCGGCGCCCGCCCCAGAATTTCTGCCCAGGGCCCTGCGACACAGTCTGCGCCCGCGCCCCTTCATGAATTCGCTCATCACCACCCGCGGTAGCATCCGCTTCACGGACCAACGCCCATGATCAGTGCGGGAGGGGTTAGGTAAGGGCTCCGACAGGCGCAGAAGGCGGCGTAGGGAAGCCCGGGTGCTGCAAAGCCGCAGTTGGCGGGAGTCTGCTGGTTGCCGTAGCCGCTGCGCCCTCCTGCGATGGACACAAAGGCACCCGCCACCGCGGGGACCTCCAACAACTCGTCGTCTGCAAGTCTCGGCGGCGCGGGGACAAGGTTGCCCCGAAGGCGCACGACGTCGCCGACCGCGACCGCGGATTCGTGAAGGCCGCCGGGACTGCAGACCGCCACCAGGCGCGGGGCGGGCAATGGTGGCGTCAGCCATGCCCGCGGCGTACCGGTGACTTCCACCAGCAAGCAGGGGTCAGGGCCGTGCCCAACCCGCCGGACGACGGTGCCGATCACGTCGATTCGTGGTCCTGCGAGATCCCTGGCCGGGGATTCCCGGGGGGCGGAGTTTGGGCTTGCGCCCATGCTCGCTGGGGCAAACACGGTGCAAGAAGCCAGCGCCAGCGGGGCCCAGATGTCACCCGGAGTCCCGTCAAAGCGCACCCTCCGCCCGGCCGTCGTTTTCTCAGGCCTCATGTTCGCCGATCATGAGCCGCTTAAAGATTGAATATTGTTCCTTCAGACCAGCTTCGCCCGCCGCCCGCTGCACCGTGATCCAAACCCCGGTGGTAAAACTTTCGGAGAGGTCGGCGGTGTACGCGACCTCTTCCTCGGCGGCAGCCCTGGCGGCCTCCTCGGACGGGGCGCCCCAATCTTCGAATAATTGGCGGGTCAGGGTTTCCACGTGGCTGCGATAGGTTACGTCGTCGATGGTCACCACTTCAGCAATGCCGCAGCGGCGCCGGCTGGCAAGGCCGACGAACGAGGCATCGCACCGGCATCCAGCGCGCCGATGTCCTCCCGCGGAGGGATCGCAGACGGCGAATCCTCCGGATACGACCCAGTCGCCGTCTTCGAGCAACTCGTCGTCGGGAAACAAAAGGGCGTCGCGCTCGCTGAGGCGCACCGCCTTCAGGAATTTCATGGACGGCTTCTGCTTTGTCGTCGGACGATTAGTGTAGCCCGCTTGCCGAAGGGCGCAACCCGGCCTTGGTTGGGCATGGCGGTTGTGGTCTAATCTCGTCCACGAAAGATCCCGGGAGGCACGGCAAGTGAAAAGAGTGATCTTTAACCAGAAGGGAGGCGTGGGTAAGTCCACCATTACCTGCAACCTGGCGGCCATCGGCGCCGCAAGCGGCACCCGCACCCTGGTCGTGGACCTGGACCCGCAAAGCAATTCCACCCAATACCTGCTGGGGGCAAACGCCGACGGGGTGTCGCCCAACTTGGCGGAATTCTTTGCCGAGGCGCTGAGCTTCAGCCTTTACGGAAACGATCCCCGCAAGTATGTCCAGGCGACACCGTTTCCGAATCTGGACATCATGCCCTCCCATCCCGATCTGGAATCCCTCCAGGGCAAGCTGGAATCCCGCTACAAGATCTACAAGCTGCGGGAGGCGCTGGAGGCCCTGGACGGATACGATNNGTCAACCAGTTCCAGGCACGAGCCCGGCTTCCGCAGAAAATGGTGAGCGAGCTGCGCGGGGAGGGGCTGCCCGTGCTGGCTTCCACTATTTCGCCTTCGGTGAAAATCCGCGAGTCCCATGAGGAGGCGCGTCCCCTGATCCACCTTGCCACCGGCCACAAGGTGACCCGGGAGTTTGTGGCCCTGCACCGGGAGCTGCTGAGGCTCGGGAATCCGGCCCGGGCGGCCAGGGGCAAGGCCCGGGCCGTGGCCTGACGGGGTAACCGTGCCATCCCGGCGCAGCCGGGAGGTCCTGGAGTTCTGGTTCGCCGGACCCGGCGGCGCGGACTGGGGCCGCCGGCGCAAGGTCTGGTTCTCGAAGGATCCGGCTTTTGACGCCGAAATCCGTCACCGCTTCCGGGCCGACATGGACCTCGCCCGCGCGGGCGATTTCGACGGGTGGATCGACAACCCCGAAGACTGCCTCGCCCTGATCCTGCTGCTGGACCAGTTCCCGCGCAACGCGTTCCGGGACACTCCGGCGGCTTTCTCCGGAGATGCCCGCGCCCTGGTCGCCGCAGGGCTTGCAGTGGCGCGCGGCCATGACGCGCAGCTCCCGCCGGAGCAGCGGATGTTCGTCTATCTGCCCTTCGAGCATAGCGAGAGTCTGGAAGACCAGCGACGCTGCGTGGAACTGGTGGAGGTGTTCCGCGCAGTTCCGGGCTATCAGGACGTCATCGACTATGCCCGCCGCCACCTGCAGATGATCGAGCGCTTCGGCCGCTTTGCCCACCGCAACGCGATCCTGGGGCGCGCCAGCACTGCGGAAGAGCGGGAGTTTCTCCAGGGGCCCGGCTCCTCCTTCTGAAGGGGACGTTCGTTCAGTCCGCGGCCAACTCGTTCCGCAGACAGCCGATGCCTTCGATCTCGGTCTCCACCACGTCTTCCGCGCGCAGGTACTCGGGCGGATTGCGGGCGAAGCCGACCCCGGAGGGAGTGCCGGTGGAGATGATGTCCCCGGGTTCGAGGGTCATGCCCCGGGAAAGCTCCGCGATCAGCCGCGAGATCCTGAAGTACATGAAGCGGGTGCTGGAGTCCTGCTTGATTTCGCCATTCACCCGGCAGGTGAGCCGCAGGTCATTGGGGTCAAGGAAATCCGCGGTCGCGATCCAGGGCCCCATGGGACAGCTGCCGTCGAGGCTCTTGCCCTTGAACCATTGTCCGCCGTGGGCGCGCTGCAGATCCCGGGCGGATATGTCGTTGACCACGGTGTAGCCGAACACATGGTCGAAGGCCAGGTCCTCGGCAATGTTCTTTCCGGCCTTGCCGATGATCACGCCCAGCTCCACTTCCCAATCCATCTTGTCGGATACCCGGGGATCGAAGGGAACCCGGTCGTAGGGGCCGTTGACCGTGGTAGGCGCCTTGGTGAAAAAAACCGGGTGGGACGGCAGTTCCTGACCGCTTTGCCGGATCCGCTCGCCTTCCTGGAAATGCTCCAGGTAGTTCCAGCCGACGCACATCACGTTCTTGCGCGGGCGGGGGATGGGAGCCAGCATGCGCACCGCGCCGTGGTCCAGGGTTCCGGCCCGGACTGCGGACAGCAGGTCGCGCACCGCATTCAGCCCGGCCCGCCCGCTCTCGACCAGGGACAGCAGACTGGAAGTGTCAAAGGGGAGGCGCGTTCCCGCCCGCTCCGATTCGGCGCCGAGGTCGATGACACGGTCTTTGGCGTCGAGGGCGCCGATGCGGTGGCGGCTTTCGCCGGGCAGGGTGAAAGTCAGCAGGCGCACTGGGCCGATCCTCCCAAAAAGGTCCTTACGGGGTCATAGCAGGGGCGGGAGCTAGTTTAGCACCACCCTGAGGGCCGCCGGCGGTGCGAGTATAATGCTCGCCTCCCAGAGGAGGATGGAGACAGGATGGACGAGCAACTGCGCAAGAGCGCACTGGAATACCACCGGCTTCCGCGCCCCGGAAAGATATCCGTGGAAGCCACCAAGGGGCTTACCAACCAGCGCGACCTGGCTCTGGCCTATTCCCCCGGCGTAGCGGCGGCCTGCGACGCCATCGTGCAGGACCCGGCGGAGGCCAGGAGTCTGACCGCCCGCGGCAATCTGGTCGCGGTAGTGACCAACGGGACGGCAGTGTTGGGGCTGGGTCCCATCGGGCCCCTGGCGGCCAAGCCGGTGATGGAANNCATCAACCTGGAGGACATCAAGGCACCCGAGTGCTTTTATGTCGAGCGCAAGTTGCGGGAGCGGATCAGGATCCCGGTTTTCCACGACGACCAGCACGGTACCGCCATTATTTCCGGCGCCGCCCTGATCAACGGTCTCAAGGTCGTGGGCAAGGCGATCGGGAGCGTGAAGCTGGTGTGTTCCGGGGCGGGAGCCTCGGCCATCGCCTGCCTGGACATGATGGTCACCCTGGGCCTGAAGCGCGAAAACATCCACGTTTGCGACAGCAAGGGCGTGATCTACGCCGGGCGCGACAAGGACATGGAAGCCAACAAGGCGCGCTATGCCCAGAACACCAAGGCCCGCGCGCTGGCGGAAGTGATCGAGGGCGCCGACGTGTTTCTCGGCTGCTCTACGGCCGGTGTCCTCACGCCGGACATGGTGAAGCGCATGGCTGCGAAACCCCTGATACTGGCGCTTGCCAACCCGGTGCCGGAAATCCTGCCCGAAGTGGCCAGGGAAGCGCGCCCGGACTGCGTGATCGCCACCGGGCGCTCGGATTATCCGAACCAGGTGAACAATGTGCTGTGCTTCCCCTTCATGTTCCGGGGTGCGCTGGATGTGGGAGCCACGTCCATCACGGACGCCATGAAGCTGGCAGCAGTGCAGGCGCTGGCGGAGCTGGCCCAGGCGGAGCAGTCCGATGTGGTGGCGCAGGCCTATGGTTTCAGCGAGCAGACCCCGTCCTTCGGGCCCGAGTACCTGATCCCGAAACCCTTCGACCCGCGCCTGATCGTCAAACTCTCGATGGCGGTGGCGCGGGCGGCCATGGACAGCGGCGTCGCGACGCGGCCCATCGCGGACATGAACGCCTATCATGAGCAGTTGAACCAGTTCGTCTATCACTCCGGCCTGATCATGAAGCCGGTGTTCGCGGCGGCCAAGGCCGCCCCCAACAAGCGGGTGGTATACGCGGAGGGGGAGGACGAGCGCATCCTGCGCGCGGTCCAGGTGGTGGTTGACGAGAACCTGGGGATCCCGATCCTGATCGGCCGCCCCGAGATCATCAAGCGCAATATTCAGCGCATTGCGTTGCGGCTGCAGGAGGGCCGGGACTACGAGATCTGCAACCAGGACGACGATCCGCGCTTCCGGGACTACTGGAGCGAGTATTTTTCGATCATGGAACGCAAGGGTGTTTCGCAGGACTACGCCAAGCTGGAAATGCGCCGCCGGCGCACCCTCATTGGCGCCATGATGGTGCGCCGCGGGGAGGCGGACACCATGATCTGCGGCACCTTCGGCACCGTCCAGCTCCACCTGGACTTCATCGCCAATGTAATCGGCATGCGCGCCGGGGTGAAGCAGTTCGCCGCCATGAACATGCTGCTGCTGCCGAAGCGCACGGTATTCATCGCCGACACCTACGTCAATTACGATCCGGACATCGAGCGACTCGCCGAGATCACCTTGATGGCGGCGGAGGAGATCAGGCGTTTTGGCTTGGCGCCCAAAGTGGCGTTGCTTTCCCACTCCAGTTTCGGAAGCTACTCGACGCCCTCGGCGCGGAAGATGGCTCACACCCGGGAGCTGCTTCAGCAGCTGGCGCCGGAGCTGGAGGTGGAGGGGGAGATGCATGGCGACGCTGCCCTGCTGGAGGATATCCGGGCCCGTGTTTTTCCCAGTTCCCGCCTCAAGGGCGAGGCCAACCTGCTGATCATGCCCAACGT